>JBEBIF010000017.1:0-21364 GCA_040080515.1 Chitinophagaceae bacterium
AACAGTCTTGATGGCTGCAGCAGAGCTGAAGCCCCCGGTTTCTTTTATACCCGGCTAAAGGCCCGGATGGAAAAAGAGTCCGGGACCACTGTATCCCGTCCCTGGATACTGCGCCCTGTTTTTGCAGTTGCCACACTGGTACTGGTATTACTGATCAATGCTTTTGTGCTGTTGCAACGCAATACAAAATCCGCCGCCCAGGCAACAGGGGATACAGACATCATGCAATCCATTGCTTCAGAGTATCGCCTGAATGAGAACAGCAGCCTTTACGATCTAACCCAGGACAATAAGTAACCCGACATGAAAAGCACTAATAAGATACTTGCCATAGCAGCCGTGCTGCTCCTCATCACCAATATCGTACTGGTATCCATGATGGTAACCGGTAAAAGCAAACAGGAGCGCAAAGGCCCGGGCGGAAAAGGAGATCCTTTTGAAATGATGGTGAAAGAACTGAGCATGACCGACCAGCAACAAAAGGAGTACAAGCAAATGAAGGAAGAACATCTTAATTCCACCAAATCATTATACGACTCATTAAAGACGGCCAAATCGGCTTTTTTTTCTCTTGTAAAAGAAGAACAGGTAAATGACAGCCTGGTGAACCAGTACAGTGAACGTATCAATGAAAAACAGGCAGCGCTGGATAAATTGCTCTTTGCTCATTTTAAAAGGGTCCGCAGCTTGTTTACCGCAGAACAACAACCGAAGTTTGATTCCTTTGTTCAGAAAATGATGCAGCGGGGCAGAAGGGATAGTGTAAAAGGAAGATAAGATATTAATATTTTCTCCAGATGATTCGAGTGAGCACTGCTGTCTGAAAGAAATTATCACCATTGCATAGATTTATCTGCGGACCGCCATAACCTCCCACATTACAAAGCGTAGTACAATTTTTATCCTTTATTGCTGTTGAACCATCTGCGATGACGGTACTGTCGGGTGCAAATGCATATACCAGTTTGTTCTGAAACCGGTATTCGGTGACACCGCTGATAAGCAGTTGCGGGTTGTTGATAATTGTAATGATCTCGGTGCGGATGCAATCCGGAATGTTTTCGACAATGTCAGGGGTTGCTTTTTTGCAGGCGGTTATAAAAAGGCAGGAGGCCATAACGAGGACCAGGAAATATTTTCTCATTGCTGGTATTTTACGGGCTGACAATTACAGGCAACGTATCGTTGCATCAGGCATAGATCCGTTGTATGGCATCCCGGTATTTTTCCACCACCACTTTTCGTTTCAGGGATAGCTTGGGTGTCATCTCACCGGTTTCCACACTCCATTCATGTGGCAGCAATTCAAATTTCTTTACCTGCTCCACATGGTTGAAATATTTATTAAAGCTTTCCACCAGGTCTTTGTACAGGTCGATCACTTTTTCATTGCGGATCAGTTCTTCATTAGTACCATCCGCCACTCCGTTGTGACGGCACCAGTCCTTCAGGTTGGGAAAAGAAGGGATCAGCAGGGCGCCAACGAATTTTTGTTCAGCCCCCACTACCATCACCTGCTCCACGTACATGGATTCTTTTAATTTATTTTCAATGGGCAATGGCGCCACATATTTGCCACCACTGGTTTTAAATAATTCTTTTTTACGGTCGGTGATCTTCAGGAACCTGTTTTCCACTATCGTTCCGATATCGCCGGTATGAAACCAGCCGTCGGGTGTCATTACTTCGGCTGTCAGGTCGGGACGTTTATAATAGCCCATCATTACATTAGGGCCTTTGCATAATATTTCCCCGTCTTCAGCGATCTTTACTTCCACATCTTTTATTAATGGCCCTACGGTTCCAAACATCCGTCCGCTTACCTCATAATTATTTACAGAAATTACGGGTGAGGTTTCTGTTAGCCCGTATCCTTCCATGATGGGGATCCGGGCGGCCGTAAAGATGCGGATCAATCGTACCTGGCAGGCGGCACCACCTGTTACAATACACCTAAGGTTATTACCAAGGCCTTCTCTCCATTTGCTGAAGATGATCTTGTTGGCAATACCCAGTTGCATATTGTAAAAGAAACCCTGGTCTTTATTGATCTCAAATTTTTCTGCAAGATCATGTGCCCATAAAAATAATTTTCGCTTCACCCCTTTAAGATGTCCCCCTTTCTGCATGATCTTGTCATATACTTTTTCCAGCAGCCGGGGCACGGTGGTAAACATATCCGGCTTTACTTCTTTCAGATTGTCGGCAATGGTATCTAAGCTTTCGGCATAATAAACAGACGTGTAGTTAAATAAATAGAGATAAGTGACCATCCGTTCAAAAATATGATTGAGCGGAAGAAAACTAAGAGACCGCAAATTCTCGCCCGGGGGGAAACAAGGGCTTGATGCCATTACATTGGAAAGAATATTCCGGTGGCTCAGCATGACTCCTTTGGGAGTGCCTGTAGTACCGGAAGTATATATGATGGTGGCGGCATCTTCATATCCTATTTTATCGGCAATGGGTTTTATCTGTGCGGTCAGTTCCGGTGTGGCGGCATTGGTCACTTCTTTCCAATGGCGGGCATTGGCAGCATGTTCAAAAGTGAATATTTCTTTGAGGGAAGGTACCCGGTTCTTAATGCTTACTACTTTAAGATAGGTCTCCTCATCATTTACGAATACGATCTTTACCTGTGCGTCATTCAGTACAAACTCCAGTTCATTTACATTGATGGTGGGGTAGATCGGTGTCAGCAGGGCGCCGATCTGCTGCACTGCCAGGTCAAGCATTATCCATTCCGGTCTGTTTTTGGAAAGTATGGCCACTTTGTCTCTTCCTTCCACGGTCATATCATTAGGGCCAATGCCCAGGCTGAGTAATCCGGCGCTCAGCTGGTTTACGGTTTCGGCCACCTCGCTGGTGCTGTATTTTTTCCATTGCCCGCCCACCTTGCCGGCCAGCATGTCATCCAGGGGTTTATTTTCCAGTTGCAGTTGAATACTGTCAAACAGGCGTTGGGGCTGTGTCATATACAATCGTTGTTAGAATTAAAAAGGAGCACCAGGGAACAGACAGACAAATTAGTCAAAAACTGATAGATAAAAAAACGGCCCGCAGTAATTGGCGGGCCTTCAGCATTATTGATTGAAATGACATTAATTTACCTGGTAATACTGGCCGGGCGGCATCCGGAACACCCGGCTGCGCTGAAAGGTGGTGAAGCCATTATATTCCTCTGCATGTGTTTTGGTCCAGTTGTCGTAGGCTGCCAGGTTTTCGGAAGGGCCAAACAGCCATTGATTGTACGCATTGAACATCCCTTCAGACAATAACTGGCGGTGATAATCGAAAAGACGGAATGGGAAACGGGTAGCATTAGTGGCATACCAGTCGAGGATGAACCGGGTGCGGATCATTGTCAGCACTTCGGTGGTCAGTCCTTTATTGGCCAATGATGATTGTTTGCTCATACCGGCAAGAAAGGATTTGGCAAACGGGCTTTTATTCTGTTCTTCCCCGGCCATCAGATCGGCTTCAGCAAACAGTTTCTCTTTGTAGCCCTGCAACAGCAGTTCTTTCATGGCTGCGCCCCGCTCGCCGAGGCTTTCCATATTCACGAATATCTCTCCATAGATCAGGCTCCATACTTTGTCTTTCGTATAGAAATAATACATGGCAGCATTATAGTAGTTGCCGCTGTAGGCCGGATCTGCTTTGATACCTTTTTCCCAGTATTCTATTGCCGAAAAATCTTTGGTGGCCCAAAGAAATTCTCCGTACTCACTAAGCAGCGGGCCGCTGGTTGGAAATTTTTTCAGTCCTTTTTTGTAAAGCTTATCACAGTCTTTTGCTTCTTCCAGTGCTTTATATACATTACCGGCTATCTGGAACGTGACCACATCCGCATCATCCCGTTCCACCAGTTCTTTCACTCCTTCCAGTGCTTTTGCATAATCTCTTTTCAGGTAATAGCTCATTACCAGGTCTTTTTGCAATTCCAGGTTTTTATTATCCTGCTGCAGTGCCCGGGTAAGAACAATGATAGCATTATCAAAATCTCCGGAACGCATAAAGGTCCGGGCAGTTTCATGCAGTGTTTTAATATCGCCGGGCTGTGCCATCGCTGCCAGCCCGATACTTAAAAAGATAAAAAGGGAAAGGAATTTTTTCATACGCTGCTATTAAAAAACAGAGACGCTATGAAAAACGTCTCTCTTGCAAAATAACGACTATTTCAGGAGAGTAGTTGTTAAATAAGGTGTGTCAGTAAGCCATCTCTCAGTTTGGGTTCAAACCAGGTGCTTTTAGGTGGCATCACATTGCCACTGTCAGCAATGTCAAAGAGTTGTTCAATGGTAACAGGGTATAAGCTGAAGGCCACTTTCATTTCCCCGCTGTTCACTCTTTTTTCGAGTTCTTTCAATCCCCGGATGCCGCCGACAAAATCAATTCTTTTATCTGTCCGCTGGTCTTTTATGTCCAGTAACTTATTAAGTATATTATTAGATAAGATAGTAACATCCAATATGCCGATAGGGTCATTGGTATAAGTTCCTTTGCGGGAAACAAGGATATACCATTGCCCTTCCAGGTACATGCCAAACTCATGCAGTTGAGATGGCTTTACAGGTTCGGGACTGAGTGTTATATAAAAATCATCCTGTAGCAAACCGAGTAGTTTACCGGGAGAAAGGTCATCAAGGTCTTTTACCAGCCGGTTATAATCCATAATGGCCAGCTGGCTGGCAGGAAAGATAGTGGTAAGAAAATAGTTAGCGCCTTCACTACCGGGTAATTGCTTGCTCACTTTTGCAGCGGATGCGGCCCGGTGATGGCCGTCAGCAATATAAGTGCAGGGAACCTGTGTGGCAAATAAGGTAGTGATGGAATTGATAACAATATCCCGGTCTATTATCCAGATGCTGTGCTGAATGCCATCGGCTGCCACAAAGTCGTACACCGGTTTATTCGTTGTCTTCCATCCGTTGATCAGTGCATTTACCTCCATTATATCCCGGTAAGCTAAAAAAACATTTCCGGTTTGTGCCTTGATCGTCCGCATATGATCAATGCGGTCTTTTTCTTTTTCCGGCCGGGTGAATTCATGTTTTTTAATAACATTGTCAAAATAATCCTTTACAGAAGAAACACATACCAGTCCTGTCTGGCTTCTGCCATTCATTATTAATTGATAGATATAATAACAGGGCTTATCTTCTTTTAATAAAATGCCGCTGGTGATCAGTTGCTGCAATGTTTCATTGGCCTTATCATACACTACCTGGCTGTGACTGTCGGTGCCGGGAGGCAGATCAATTTCAGATTTGGTAACCCGAAGAAATGAAACCGGGTTGTCTTTTGCTTCTTCCCTTGCTTCTTCACTATTGAGTACATCATAGGGCCTTGATGCTACCTGTTTTGAAAAATCGGGTTGTGGTCTTAAAGCATGGAAAGGTTTGATGGTGGCCATTATGTATTGAAATTATTTTTTTTAAACGTTATCCATGTTGCTGTGCAAAATGTTTCATCAGGTCGGTCAGTGCCTGTACACTTTCTATCGTGAGTGCATTATACATTGAGATGCGGAAACCGCCCACACTACGGTGCCCTTTTACACCGATCATTCCTTCTTTCTTGCACAGCTCAAGGAATTTCTTTTCCAGTTCCGGGTTGTCCATTACAAATACTGCATTCATCTTGCTGCGGTCTTCTTTGGCCACCGGCCCTTTGAAAAGGGGCAGGGAGTCGAGTGTATCATAAAACAAACGGGCTTTTGCATTGTTCCGTTGCTCCATTTCGGCCACACCGCCCTGTGCTTTCAGCCAGCGCAAGGTAAGCAGTACCACATATACAGCAAATACAGGAGGAGTGTTCAGCATGCTGGCTTCAGCAATATGGGTACGATAGTCCAGTATGGTGGGTAGTACCCTGTTTACTTTTCCCAGTATGTTTTTATTGATCACCACAAGGTTCACACCGGCTGCACCCATGTTTTTTTGTGCGCCTGCATAAATAAGATCAAAGCGGTTGAAATCCAGCCGGCGGCTTAAAATATCACTGCTCATATCTGCCACTAATGGCACACCACAATCATATGGAATGGCATGCCATTGCGTGCCGGCAATCGTTTCGTTGGTGGTGATGTGCAAATACGCCGACGTGGGAGAAACGCTGAGCTCTTCCGGAATGCTGGTATAATTAGTTTCTTTGGTGGAACCGGCTATCTCCACATGGCCAAACAGTTTGGCTTCTTTGATGGCTTTGGCAGCCCAGGCACCTGTTTCGGTATAAGAAGCCAGTTCGTTTTCATTCAGGAGATTCATTGGTACCTGCATAAACTGTGTAGTGGCGCCACCATGGAGGAATAACACTTCATGATCTTCATCCAATTGCATCAGTTCTTTTACCAGGCTCCTTGCTTCGGCCATCACCGATTCAAACAGCGGAGTACGATGGCCAATTTCTAAAATGGATAAACCGGTATCGTTGAAATTCAGTACTGCCCGGCTGGCCTGTTCAAACACTTCTTTGGGTAAGATAGAAGGTCCGGCATTGAAATTATGAATCATGGCGCAAAGGTATTGATTGACTTTTTTTCAGCCAGAAAAAAATCCCGTTCCGGAATAACCAGAACGGGATCTTAAATCAATATTCTTTATTAATTAATGTACATGCACTTTTCCTTCCGCCAGTTTGTTGCCACTGACATCTGATACCACTATAAAATAAAGACCTGTATTGGCCGCTTGTAAGCTTACTGGTATCAATGTATAGGGCCCGGATACCGTGAATTTGCCACTGTACACCTGTGTTCCTTTGGAATCAAATACTACAATGGTCCTTTCCGTACTTGTGCCGCCGTTATTATAATAAGAAACGGTGAACTTCCCGTCATTAGGTGAAGGGAAAATGAACAGCTTCTTACTTATGCCGGCCTCTATTAGTATATCAGCTGATTGGTTGGCACAAACCAGTCCGCCCGGGAAAGCCTCTTGTATCCTAACCTGGTAAGAACCGATCTTTTCTACATTCACCACGTAGGTATTGCCGGTATTTGCAAAGACAGTTCCGTTTTTATACCAGCCTGTTGTTAAGGTGCCACCGGTTGATGCGCTTGGCGTTGCCGTAAGGGTTGTTAATTGTCCCGGCAGCAGGCTGGTTAATGGCGTTGCTGATAATGCTACTGTTGGCAATTGCCTTACGGTAAGCAGAGCATTACCGGAAGTTGCAGGTATGGTGCAGGTGGCATTGGACAACTGGCAACGATACCGGTTGTTATTCATGCCTGTGGTAACGGAGCTTAATGACAGTGTGGCTGATGTAGCACCACTTACGTTGTTCCAGGTAGTTCCGCCATCTGTACTTACCTGCCATTGATAGATGATACCACTGCCACTGCCTGCTACGGTGAAGTTGACCGTACTGCCGGAACAGATTTCCGAATTGCCGGGTTGTGCAGTGATAGTAACCGGCGCTATTACTGTTAACACGGCAGCGGAGGAAGTAACGGAAGGAGCACAAGTGCCGCTAACTATACAGCGATACCGGTTTCCATTCATACCAGTCGTTACCGCCGAAACAGTATAAGATGCAGTAGTAGCTGATGCAATATTATTATAAGTACTTCCGCCATCGGTACTTAATTGCCATTGATAAGAAACACCTGTGCCGGCACCTGTTACACTGAATGTGTTATTACCGCCCTCACATATGGTGGCATTTTGCGGTTGTGCAGTAATAGAAGGTAATGAGTTTACAGTAAGCACGGCTGCATTAGAAATACCCGGTGTGGTACAGGTGGCATTGGATAACTGGCAACGGTACCGGTTATTATTCATTGCCACTGTGGTGGATGCAATGGAATAAGTAGCAGCAGTAGCGCCACTGATAGCCGACCAGGTGGAACCACCATCTGTACTTAGCTGCCATTGATAAAGAACGCCGGGACCACTTCCTGCTACGGTAAAGCTGGCTGCATTTCCTTCGCAAACAGTTTGATTGGAAGGTTGTGTGGTAACGGTCACTGTTGTTACAACGGTTGCGGTAACACATGCAGAACTAACTGCGGGTCCGCATCCGTTTGTTATTACACATTTAAAAGCCGCTGTAGTGACTATGGCCGGAACAGTGAGGCAAGCGGAAGTACCACCTACAACATTGGTCCATGGACCGGCACAACTTGTTGACATTTGCCATTGATAACTCAGGTTATTGCCCGTGGCTGTTACACAAAATGTAGTACCAGCACCCGCACACAATGTTACATCAGCGGGTTGGGAAGTAATGACCGGTGCTGCGTTCACTGTAAGAATACCTGCATTGGAAGTAGTGTTTCCACAAACGGTGGAAGCAATACAGCGATAGCGGTAGGTATCCATACCAGCAGTGGCGCCGGTTATATTTAATGTGGCTGCAGTGGCATTTGAATAAACACCACCGTTTGTTACTGTATTATAAGTTGCTCCTCCATCGATACTGAATTGCCATTGAAACCCGGTAGCAGCAGTGGAGGTAATGCTGAATGACGTGTTGCTGCCTGCACAAATAGTTTGATTAGCAGGTTGAACAGATATAGCAGGCCCTGTACCCGGATTGATGATATAAGTAAGGTTTGCCGTTTGGTTACTGGCGCCGGTTGCAGATCCTGTTATCACGATAGGATAACTTCCTGCCAATAAGGCAGCCGTTCCCGTAAGCCGTACGGTTCTGCTTTGCCCGGGTGTGGGTGTATTATCCGGAATAAAAGAAACGCTGGTTCCACCCGGAGCACCAGATGCAACAAGGGTGATCGTATTGGTAAACCCGCCATTTGAAATAGTGGGTAAGGTGATGTCCATAGTATTAGGTGCAGGACAAGCCGCTGAAGCCGGGGTAGTACTGCCAAAAGAAAAACCATTGGGGATTATAGTGGCAACAGGACTTTCCCAAACGCCGCGGCCATAAGTAGCCACTCTTATCTTACCAGCTGCTTTTTGAATCTCCAGTTCATTGATAGCTACCAACGGAAGGTTATCAGAGAAATTGGTAAAGGTGGGGTCCGTTTCTGTTTTATAATACACGCCAATATTCATTCCTACATAAATACCACGGGGCGTATTATCATCCACCGCCACGGTTCTTGCTACTATGGCAGGAAGATTGGCAGATACATTGGTAAAAGTGGCCCCGGCATCTGTAGATACCAGTAAGCGGTTGGTGGTGCTGTTACAAGCTATCCAGATCTTGGATGGGTTGGTTGGATCAACAGCAATATCATTGATGGTGGAGGGTGCAGACCGGGTGGCCCAGGTTGCACCATCATTAGTGGTTACATATAATGCAGTGCCGTTGGAAGCATAAATATAATTTGGATCAGATGGGGCTACCGCAAGGTCTGCCAGTGTGGTAAAGATCGTGCCGCTGGATAGATTGGTCCAGCTGGAGCCGCCGTTGATTGATTTATAAACACCTGTCCAGCCGCCATATAAGATCGTCTCGTTGGTAGGATGAATAGCAAGCGGTGTTACCCATTGGCCTGTTGAAGGCTGGGGAAGTCCGTTATAACTATTGCCACCGTTGGTAGAGCGGTAAATAGAACCGTTTTGCGAGGTGCCCCAGAGATTAAGGTGATTGGTGGGACTTACTAATCCTTCCATGCCATCTGCACCCAACCAGTCGGCCCAGGTGCCCGATGCCTGGCGGGTAACAGAACCATTATCCTGTGCACCACCCGTTATCACATTGGCATTGGTTTGAGAATTGGCTATCCGGTAAAACTGGCGGATACCTAAGCCGGTGGAAAGGTCCACCCAGTCATCTCCATTATTAATACTTTTATAAATACCACCATCAGAGATGGAGTATATGGTAGAGTTTATCCAAAACAATCCATGCACATCCGCATGATTATACCCTGTACCGTTTGGCAATGACCACGCTGTGATGGCGGTAAAAGAAGTTCCTTCGTTGATGGATTTCCAGCAAATGATACCGGCAATATAAACTTCGGAAGGATTGGTGGGTGAAACATCGAGCGCCATATCGTAAGTGGCCTGGCCACTTGTGCCGGTTCCTGATGTTTCATATCCAAAATAGTTCGTTCCGCTGGCAGGGTTGCCCACTACGGTAGTGGTAAAGGTTAAGCCGGCATCGGTGGATTTATATAACCTTCCGAATAAACTGCCGCTTGCCTGCACCGCATACACATAGTTGGGATTGGCTGCAGACACTGCCACTAATGTGCGACCGGTATTAGTGATTCCCATTGCGGCGGTTACCTGCGTCCAGTTAATACCATTATCTGTGGAACGGTACACATCAGTGCCGGATGCATACATGATGTTTAAATTATCGGGTTTAAATTCAATGTCTTCTTTACCGGCGGCATGCACTTGTGTCCATGAGGTGCCGCTGTTTACAGATCTCCAGATCCCATTGGTACCGGAAGCAAAAACAATATTGGGTGTTGTCGGATGTATAAGGATCTTTCTCACCGTTCCTCCAGGTCCTGCACCTGCAGGTGCCCAGGTGGCACCGGCATCAATTGATTTTATCACACCGGATCCGCTGGTTCCCACATAAACAATATTCGCATTCACGGGATCAATGGTGATAGCAAAAATGGACATCCAGGTGGAGTTGTTATCAGTAAGAGGTTGCCAGTTGGTACCTCCGTTTATAGTTTTCCATAAACCTCCGCCGGGTGAGCCCACATATATTACCTGTTCATTTGATGGGAGAACGGCTATTGCGGATAACCTGCCCGTACCCGGGTTCCAGCCGCTGGTGCGGTTCCAGCCCCATGGGCCCAGTTCTGTCCAGCTTCCCGCTTCCGTTCTTCCAGCCATTAAGGAAGGAAGACTTTGCTGATAGTTGTTCCAGTCAGTTTGCCCGGTGATGAAACTTCCGTTATCACCTATATGAAATTTACGTTCATACAACCAGCGTTGAAATTGTTTGTAACCGCTGCCTCTTCCGGTGCCTGCTGTATCAAAATGCCGTTGCGCAATTTGTTTTGCCTGCTCCAACGAAAGATCATTTCTTTCCATCAGCTCATAAATGGAAAGCTGGGCGGAAGACGAGATAGAGATCAGTAAAAGGAGAACCGGGTAAAAGATTTTTTTCATAAAATAGTTTAATAAAAAAAAGAGTTATTAAAGATAATCATGCCGTGATGGGGATACAAGCTAAGTCAACAGTTTATACGCAGAAGTGCTTATTCTATGGTTTGTAAGAGGGTTAAAACTAAGAAAATTTACTCATGCTCCCTTCCTTTGATTCCATTTTTTTTCCATGACCTGTTCAACGATTCAAATTCACTCAGCTCTTCTGCAGTAAATTCTTTATTGCTGAGCCGGGTAAGATCAGGCTGCCCCGCATTTACCCAGGCCGTGTACCAGAAAGACGCTACAGCAAAAATGGATTGCCGCATTCTTCTTTCCACCATGCCTTTCATCATACCATCATAAGCTTTGGAAAAAGCAGATGAATACTGGCGGATGATGACACCATTCCGTTCTTCAAAAGCATATTTCTGATCACCGGGAAATTTTTCACTCAGCTCTTTTTCAAAACGCAAAACGGTATCTGCAGCGGCGGCACTTTCCAGTATTCTTTTCCAGGCAAAATCGGAAGGATGGGTGATATACGTTGCTTTACCAATAAAAAAATCCCATTCTTTTTCTGCTAACAATTCAGGGATGCGGCTTTCCCAAAAACCATGGATCCCTCTCTGGTTGGTAAATTGTCCGTTATGATTACTGCAGGCATGTAAAGGCACATGGGAGTCGGCAATATAATGCCCGATCTCAGCAGAGAATTTTAAGATACGGGCCTGGTCCTTTTCTTTAAAAGCATCTGTAAGCCGGTACAACATGGTTTGCAGCCACCAGGGCACAATACCGTATTTGTTTAAGGAGTCAGCAGAATATTTTTCTACAGCTTCATTCCATTTGCGGGGCAGTGAGTCATACGGATATGTTCCATAATGATCGATATCTATATAATGCCGGGGCCCTTCTTCTGGTACCGCATACCTTCTTTTATCAGGATCAACAGCATGTTCTGAAAGAAAATCAATATGAGGTTTGTATAGGACCATCATTTCCGGCGGTAGCAGAAACACCGCCAGGTAATTGATCTTTTTATGGGCATAAAAGCCCCAGCAAAAGCTTTTGTGGGAGGCTGTCAGTAACAGCAGTACAACGATAATTCTTTTCATAGTTATCTAACGGAAGTGTCAGATAGCGGATCACTCAGATATTTTCTTTTCAGTTTCGTCTAGTACCGTTCTTTCAGCTTCAAGGTCCACCACGCCGCCGGTTACAGTGTATTTCATTGCTTCTCCGGAGCTGATCTTATCAATTTTTCTAACCTTGTCCCGCGGTAATATATATAGCTGCCCGGCAAAGTTATAGGCCTGTGGCACATATACCCCCACTTTATCGGCGCCCATATCAAATTTATCCATTTCTTCATCCGTTAGAAAACCAACGATCCATACATCTTCTGCAAAAACATTGGCCAGCACAGCTTTATTGAATTTCTTTTTTTCACCGGCAAAAGCCCCGAAGAAATCCCGCACCGAACTGTAAATGAACTTTACCCCGGGGGCCTTTTCCAGCCACCTGTCGAACAGGTTAAAGATCTTTGTCTGGATAAAAAAGGAGCTTAAATAACCTATGGTGATGATGGTGGCAATAATAACGACAAAGCCTAAACCATAGTTCTTTACTTTATAGCCAGTAACCACCCCCTGCGGATTTGTTACCGGCTCCCTGAATATGGGCAGCCAGTTATCAACTGTAGAAACGATCCAGTAAATTGAATAAATGGTAATAGCAAGAGGGCCGATGATAAGCAGGCCCTGTAACAAATATTGAAAAAGTTTTTTCCACCTGAAAGGTTCCGGCAGGTATTTGCGTAGCGCTTCCTTCATATTCAACTCTTTGTAAAGCTAAGGTAATGTAAAAATCGGGCGGATGACCGGCAAGATAAATCGGTGAACGGCCAAAAAAAGAGGGTGGAAACTTTGGTGACGAAAAAAGTTTCCATAGTTTTGCCTCCTCATATCTCAAAATGGAACCTAAAGAACGAATATTATTAAAAGCAGAAGAGTTGTTTATGCAGTATGGCATACGTTCTGTTTCAATGGACGACATTGCCAATAACCTGGGAATGAGCAAGAAAACACTCTACCAGTATTTTGCCGATAAGGATGAACTGGTGGAAGGGGTGGTGGATGGCCACATCAATGAAATACAGGAAGACTGCCTGAGCTGCCGCAATGATGCCACGGATGCCATCCATGAGATATTTATTACCATGGAGCGGATCATGGAGGAATTCAGTAACATGAACCCGATGCTGCTCTATGACCTGGAGAAATTTCACTTTAGGGCTTATCAGCGGTTCCGGGAGCATAAGGATAAATTCCTGCTGCAGATCATCCGGAACAATATTGAGTGGGGGATAAAAGATGAGTTGTACCGGGCCGATATAAATGTGGACGTGATGTCAAAGTTCAGGATCGAGTCCATGATGATCCCCTTTAACGTCTCCGTATTTCCTCCGGGAAAATATAATCTCGCCACCATTTCGGGGATGATCATTGAAAATTTTACCTACGGGCTTGCCACTATCAAAGGACATAAACTGATTCAGAAATATAATGAACTACGCAAAAAAAATCTTTCGTATGAAGAGAGTAAGAAATAACAGACTGGCAGCGCTGGTGGCTTTGTTTTTTTTACCGGCAATCGTTACCGCACAACCGCCGGACAGTATCCGGCAGACCAGGCATGCTTTTTCAGTACAGCAGGCAGTTGACTATGCAGTGAAGAATAATGTAAATGCAAAGAATGCATTGGTGGATGTACAAATGCAGGAACAGCAAAACCGGGAATTTACTTCCAATGCGTACCCGCATATTAATGCAAACCTGGGTACTACCTACAATCCCAATGTTGCCACCTCTGTATTACCCAATTTTATTTCACCCGCCACCTACCAGGTATTGGTGGATGAAGGTGTAAAAGATGGCAACGGTAACCCGATACAGATGCCGGATGATTTTGGATTTATCGCCGCCCAGTTCGGCACCAGGTTCAGCGCCACCGCCGGTATCAGCCTTTCCCAGATATTGTTTGACGGGCAGGTGTTTGTGGGGTTGATGGCAAGACCAACAGCGGTCGCATTCAGAAGAAAGAATGCAGAAGTGACCGGCGAAATGATCAAGGCCAATATTTACAAAGTGTATTACCAGCTGGTGGTGAGTAAAACACAGGTGGAGTTGCTCGATGCGAATATTGTATTATTTGAAAAACTACTTCATGATACTAAACTGATCTATGAGAACGGCTTCCGGGAAAAACTGGACGTAGATAAAGTAACGGTGCAACTGGCCAACCTGCAAACAGAAAAAAGCAAACTGGTCAATGTCATATCTAATGGATATTACGGACTGAAAGTGCTGATGGGAATGCCGGTGGCTGATGAACTGGTGCTTACCGACAAGCTGACAGAAGAGCAGATCAAAGAAGGGATACTGGAGAAAAGTATTTATTCATACGAAGACCGCAAAGAATACCAGTATGCACAGATCGGTAAAACATTGAACGAATACAATGTGCGCCGGTATAAACTGAGCCAGATACCCACCGTTACACTGACAGGATTATATGCTAAAAATGCACAGCGGGACAAATGGAATTTCTTTGGCAAAGGCGACTGGTTCACCGTTTCCAATGTAAACCTGAATATCAATATCCCGATCTTCAACGGATTTTTTGTCAAATCCAAAATAGCACAGGCGCAACTGGAAGTAAAGAAAATAGAGAACCAGATAGATGCATTAAAACTGTCGATAGACAGTGAAGTGGAAACGGCCCGGAATAACTACCGCACCGCCATTACCAATATGGATTTTCAGAAGAAGAACATGGAGCTGGCCGAGAAAGTGTATGAACAGACCAAAAAGAAATACGAGATGGGAACCGGCGACCAGACAGATATCAACTTTGCACAAACAGATATGAAAACGGCACAGACCAATTATATCAATGCATTGTATGATGCAATTATAGCGAAAGTGGACTTTATGAAAGCCACAGGTAAACTGTAATACAGACCTAAGATTTTTAAATTGATCACACAGACAAATACATCTTATATGAAAAGTACTACAACAGTATTCGGACTTTTGATTATCACCAGCCTGTTTATCGCTTCTTGCGGTGCAGGCGCCAAGGAAGAAAAAGGGGCAGCAGGGGATTTAAAAGTGAAGCTCGAACAGCTGAAAAAAGAAAAATCGAAACTGGATGCAGACATCCGGTCACTGGAAGATAAGATCGCCAAAGCAGATCCGAAGGCGGCGCAACAAACAGCGAAGCTGATAACAACAGATACGCTGCGGACACAGGATTTTGTTCATTACATTGAACTGCAGGGCAAGATCGATGCAGAAGACATTGCATATGTGTCGCCAACAGGACAAGGCGGTCAGGTGAAGGCAGTATATGTAAAACTGGGCAGCGTAGTAAGAAAAGGACAATTGATCGTAAAGCTGGATGATGCCTGGGCACGGCAGGGCGTAGTGATGGCACAACAGCAAACCGGCCAGCTGAAGGCAAGACTGGCACAGGCACAAACCGTGTATGAGCGGTACCAGAATTTGTGGAAGCAAAATATAGGTGCAGAAATACAAGTCATCAATGCAAAAGCAGATGTGGATGCACTGGCAGCGCAATTAAGAGCAGCACAGGCGGCAGTGAGCATGGCGCAGGAGCAAGCCAATACCTCAAATGTATATGCACAGATCAGTGGTGTGATCGATGAAATGAACGTAGAACCAGGAGAGGTACTTTCACCACAGTCCGCATCAATGCCGGGAATGGGCATACGCATCGTCAATAATTCCAAACTGAAAGTGGTGACGGCCGTTCCGGATAATTATATATCCCGGGTAAAGAAAGGCGACAAAGTAGAAGTGGTGATACCAGAAACCGGCAAGCCGCCTTTTCAATCCACTATTACAACGGTAGGAGCCTCTATTAATCCCACCACCCGTTCCTTTACCACAGAAGCGAAACTGCCTTCCGATCCTTTGCTGAAACCCAACCAGAATGCTACCCTGAAAATACTGGACTATGAAGCCAAAGGCGCAATAGCCGTACCCATAAATGTGGTACAAAGCGATGAGAAGAATAAGTATGTATATGTGATGGAAAAATCAGGAGACAAAATGGTGGCCCGGAAGAAAGTGGTGCTGGTGGGAGAAGCCTATAACGGGTTTATCGAAATAAAAAGCGGATTGAGTGGCGGAGAGATCATTATTACAGAAGGATATCAAACAATATATGACGGACAGACGGTCACGGTAGGGAAGTGAGGAGTAAGTTTCGGGTTATGAGTTTTGAGTTACGAGCCCTTTAGACCAATGAAGCAGTTCTTTTTTGCATAAGTTCTTTAAACCAGGCAGGACAAGAGGAAGGCAAATGCATCCCAAACCCCGATAGGGGTTGAACATGAATAGCCCCGGGTGCAACCCGGGAAATGATGCGGCAGAATGTATTTCGAACCCCATCGGGGTTCAATGTCGGTAGCCCCGGGTGCCACCCGGGGAAATGATGCGGCAGAATGTATTTCAAACCCCGATAGGGGTTGAATGTCGGTAGCCCCGGATAGCACCCGGGGAAATGATGCGATAGAATGTATTTCAAACCCCGGTAGGGGTTGAACATGAATAGCAGGGGGTGCAACCCGATGAAAACAAAAACCAATTGACCAAAAAATAATTTCAGAATGAAAATTATAGAAGGGATTACCAGCAAATTCAAACAGTTTAAACCAACAAGCTGGGCGATCGATAACAGAACGGCTATTTATATTATCGCCATTATCATCACCATTTATGGGCTGATGAAGTTCAACAGTATGCCGAAGGAGCAGTTCCCGGATATTGTGGTACCCACTATTTCCGTGTCCACGGTGTATATAGGTAATTCGCCCAAAGACATTGAAAACCTGGTCACCCGACCCATCGAAAAACAACTGAAAGGCATTAGTGGTGCCAAGGTAAATAAGATACAAAGCACCTCACAGGCCGACTATAGTTTAATAGTAGTGGAATTTGATACCGATGTAAAAATAGAAGTGGCCAAGCAGAAAGTAAAGGATGCCATCGATAAGGCACAAACCGACTTGCCCACAGATCTTACATCGCTGCCCAATGCCCAGGAGTTTGCATTTAGTGAAATGCCGATCATGTTTGTCAATATCAGCGGCGACTATGATGCCATGAAACTGAAAGTGTATGCAGACAAGATGCAGGATAAATTTGAAGAGCTGGGAGAAGTGACCCGTGCAGAAATTGTAGGCGCACCGGAAAGAGAGATACAGGTAAATGTGGACCCGTATAAAATGACGGCAGCACGGGTAAGTTTTAATGATATCGAAAGTGCCATCAGCAGGGAGAATAACGACATTACCGGCGGTCTTATCGAAGTGGGCACGATGAAGCGGACACTAAAAGTGAAGGGCCAGTTTACCAGTGCCCTGGACCTGCAAAACATTGTGGTGCGCAGCAGTGCACAGGGAGCATCGGTGTACCTCAGGGATATTGCACAGCTAAAAGATACCATTAAGGATAAAGAAAGCTATGCCCGCCTCGATGGAAAAAATGTCGTTACCCTCAACATTGTAAAAAGGGCAGGGGAGAACCTGATCAATTGTGCCGATAAGGTAAAAGCAGCCGTAGCAGAAATGCAAAAGAATGAAGAGCTGCCCAAAGACCTGCGGGTGGAATTTACCGGCGATCAGAGCAAGCAAACCAAAACCTCGTTTAATGAACTGATCAATACCATCATCATCGGCTTTGTACTGGTATTGCTCATCCTCATGTTCTTTATGGGAGTTACCAATGCCTTCTTTGTGGCATTGAGTGTGCCGCTGAGTGTGTTTGTGGCATTTTTGTTCCTGCCCCTTGCAGATAGTATCATTGGTACCAGTGTCACATTGAATTTTATAGTACTCTTTGCCCTGCTTTTCGGTTTGGGGATCATTGTGGATGATGCGATCGTGGTAATTGAAAATACCCACCGTATATATAATAATGGCAAAGTGCCGATCGTCCGGAGTGCAAAAGAAGCCGCAGGGGAAGTGTTCATTCCGGTATTAGCCGGTACGGCCACTACGCTGGCGCCCTTCTTTCCGCTATTGTTCTGGAAAGGGCTCATCGGTAAGTTTATGATCTACCTGCCGACCATTTTAATTCTTACACTGGCCGCCTCATTGATCGTGGCATTTATATTCAACCCGGTATTTGCAGTAAGCTTTATGAAGCCGGAAGGAAAAGAGCATGAGAAACCAAAGAGATCAATATTCCGGAGCAAATGGTTCATTGTATTCATAGCAGCAGGCGTGTTACTCCACCTCGCAGGAATGCACGGTGTGGCTAATTTTTCACTGCTGATGTCCGTATTGATGATAGTGAATGCCTATTTACTGAATGATGTTATACATTCCTTCCAGCAGAAAGCGTTGCCGAAACTGATGAACCGCTATGAAAAATTGCTGCGCTGGATACTGGTTGGCAAAAGGCCGGTGTGGGCATTTGTTTCCCTTTTCGGGCTGTTTATTGTTTCATTTGGATTATTGATGGTAAGAGGTAATAAACAAACGTTCTTTCCTAGTGGTGATCCCAATATGGTGTTTGTTTATTTAAAACTACCGGTAGGTACTGATGTAAAATATACAGACAGCATTACACAAATACTGGAAAAGAGAGTGGAGAAAGTGCTGGAAAAAGAAAAACCGGGAACAGAAGGAGGCATTGTAGAAAGCATCATTACCAATGTGGCAGTAAGTGCCAATAACCCGAGAGATAATAACCGGAGTGTGCAGTCCAACCTCGGACGGATCCAGATATCCTTTGTTGAGTATGAAAAAAGACATGGCAAAAGCACCATGTTTTATAAGGAACAAATAAGACAAGTGGTGCAGGGCATACCCGGTGCCAATGTGGAAGTGGCGCAGGAAGATGGCGGCCCGCCCACCGATCCACCGGTGAATATCGAAGTGGTGGGAGATAATTTTGAGAACATTGCTGCCGTAGCCACCAACCTTTTTAATTACCTCGACACCAACCGGGTGGAAGGAATTGAAAACCTGCAACCCGATGTGGACCTCAACAACCCGGAGATCACCGTTAGTGTGAACAGGGAAAGGGCCATGATGGAAGGCATCAGCACCGGGCAGGTAGGAATGGAAATACGTACCGCCGTATTTGGAAAAGAAGTAAGCAAGATAAAAGACGGCGAAGATGAATATAAGATACAGCTGCGCTATACCGATCTGATGCGGAATAATATTACCGACCTGATGAACATGCGGATCACTTTTATGGATATGAATACCCAGCAGGTGAAATCTATTCCGGTAAGTGCCATAGCCACGGTTGATTATACCAATACAACAGGTGGGGTGAAAAGAAAGAATGTAAAACGCACGATACAATTGCAGGGTAATGTACTGAATCCAACACTGGTGGCTGGTATTACTGCCAAGTTGCAAGTGAAGCTCGATGAGTTCAAACAGGTATCCAAAATCCCGCCGGATGTTAGCATTAAACTAAGCGGCCAAAGCGAGCAGGAGAAGGAAACAAATAACTTTCTATTACTGGCTTTTGCCATCGCCATCGGACTTATCTTTTTGATACTGGTGTTGCAGTTCAACTCTCTGAGCAAGCCATTCATTGTAATTACCGAAATATTCTTCTCAGTGATAGGAGTGCTTATGGGCTATGCCATTACCGGTATGACGATCGCCACTATCATGCTGCTGGTGGGTATTGTAGGCCTGGCAGGTATTGTGATAAAGAATGGTATCCTGATCATCGAGTTTACCGATGAGTTAAGAGGAAGAGGCATGCGTACCCGGGAAGCAGCAATACAGGCCGGCCGGATCAGGATCATCCCGGTATTATTAACGGCTGTGGCCACCATACTCGGATTGCTGCCGCTGGCCGTAGGTTTTAATATTGACTTTGAAGGATTGTTCACTCATTTCCGCCCCAATATATTCTTTGGAGGAGACAGTGTGGTGTTTTGGGGGCCGCTCAGCTGGACCATCATTTTCGGTCTGCTGTTCTCGTTCTTCCTTACGCTGGTGATGGTACCCAGCATGTACATCATAGCAGAACGGCTGAAGCGGCCGATGAAGCAATTTTACGGAACCAAGTTCATTGCCTTACTCGGCTTTTTAGGTCCTTTCTTTTTCATATTCGCGGGTATCATGTTCCTTGTCAGAAGGGTACAGGGAAAGAAAGTATGGATGGGAAAATTAAAACAAGCAGCAAAAACAGCCTGACGATAGTCATAAAAATGGTTGGTTGGTTTTCCTGCCCGGCTGATTACCGGGTGGGGTGATAAAAAAAGCGGTACCCGGGAGGGGCCGCTTTTTTATTACAGGCAGTGCTTCAGTGGCAACAAAATCCGCAGCAATCCTTTCAATCTATGTAATCCGTGGTCTGTATTTAATTAAATCACCCTGCCGCAGGCAGTGTTTCTCAGTGGCAACAAAATCTGCGGCAATCCTTTCAATCTATGTAATCCGTGCTCTATATTTAATTAAATCACCCTGCCGCAGGCAGTGCTTCTCAGTGGCAACAAAATCTGCGGCAATCCTTTCAATCTATGTAATCCGTGGTCTGTATTTAATTAAATCACCCTGCCGCAGGCAGTGCTTCTCAGTGGCAACAAAATCTGCGGCAATCCTTTCAATCTATGTAATCCGTGGTCTACCTTTGAGAAAACTTAAAACTATGAGTACAACAACCCGCAACAATCATGAAATTGATTATAAGATCTATGGAGAAGAACTACAGTTTGTAGAAATTGAACTGGACCCCAATGAAACGGCCATCGCCGAAAGCGGTGCCATGATGATGATGGAAGACGGCATTCAGATGGAAACCATTTTTGGCGACGGCTCCGCACAGCAGCCCACCGGCTTCTTTGGCAAACTGGTAAGCGCCGGTAAACGGGTACTTACAGGTGAAAGTTTATTTATGACTGCTTTTACCAATGCCGGGCAGGGTAAAAAGAAAGTAAGCTTCGCAGCGCCCTATACGGGAAAGATCATCCCGATGGACCTGCAGCAACTTGGTGGCACCATCATCGCACAAAAAGATGCGTTCCTCTGTGCAGCCAAAGGAGTAAGTGTGGGTATTCATTTTCAAAAGAAATTAGGGGTCGGCATTTTTGGCGGAGAAGGATTTATCATGGAAAAACTAGAAGGAGATGGATATGCTTTCTTACATGCCGGCGGTTTTATAGTGGAAAAAGAATTGAAGGCCGGGGAGATATTAAAAATAGATACTGGTTGCGTGGTGGCCTACACACTATCTATTTTTAATATCTCCCCGGCCTTCAATTCTTTTTCC
>JBEBIF010000798.1:0-1031 GCA_040080515.1 Chitinophagaceae bacterium
GGAACTGCTGTTATTTCAACACCTGTTTCGGAAACAAGATCTGTTGATATCAAAACGGGATCAACAGCAAACGAAAGTCCCGTGACAACCACTGATAAGCAAGCAAGATCGGATGCTGGCACTAATGCAACCGGAGAAACTACGGTATTAACAGGGAAAGTAACTGTTGAAGATGTAGTAGTTACTAAAGCCACAGAAACTCAACCATTAATTATAGCTCCGGCCAGGGAATCTGATGAAAAGAAAGAGCTTGCCCGAAATGAAGCAAATAAGGCAGCTAAGAGCAACAGACAGGAACTTGATAAGGATGGGGCAAATGATCAGGCTGCACAGCAGAGCAACAGGAATGTTGCTGCCAGCCGCAAAGTTACCGAACCGAACTTTAGCCGGGACCAGGCAACCAACATATTCCGTGGCCGTGTTACAGATGCGGATAATAACGGAATCCCTTTTGCTAACGTAACCAATGTGCAGGATAACAATACAGGCACTTATGCAGATGCAAAAGGTTATTTCAACCTGACCTATCCGGATTCGGTACTTAATGTACAGGTAAGATCAGTTGGCTTTGAAAATAACAATGCGCAGTTAAGAAATTCGGTTAGCACTAATCAGATTATACTGCAGGATGACCGCAAAGACCTTTCTGAAGTGGTGATTAACAAACAAAAAATAAATGCTAACGACCCTTCCCGTAGCCGTGATGCTAATGTAAAACTGGAAACTCCCGAACCTGCCGATGGTTGGGATAATTATAATACCTATGTCCTGAATAATCTTGAAGTGCCGGAAGATCTGAAAAATAAACCGGCGGGTAACAGCGAAGTACGGGTTTCCTTTGAAGTAAATAAAAACGGCGACCCTGCCGGCATTAAAGTCGAGAAATCCCTTTGTGACAAATGTGACAAAGAAGCCATCCGCCTGATCAAAGAAGGCCCGAAATGGAAGCGAAAAGCCAAAAAAGGCAGAGCTACTATTACCATTTATTTTTAAGCAACCTCTCTTCAAATTTCTCCTCATTCCTGTCTCTT
>JBEBIF010000263.1:0-5142 GCA_040080515.1 Chitinophagaceae bacterium
TTCGAGCCCCATTGGTTACCCTGTTTAAAAGCTTCTCTTTGAGAAGCTTTTTTTGTACCATTCATCAAAAAGGCTTGTTAAAAGCCCCTAAAGGCAAGAAAAGCAACGTTTTTGCGTTATTTTTGAATCATGCAAAATGCACTCAAATACCTTTTGAATATGAAAAGATTACCGATTGTGATTATGATGTTGGTGGCAGGTTCATTTCTTGCCTTCAAAACGATGGGAACTGGAACAAAGAATCCGTCAACCCCTCCTTCAAAGTATGAGCAGATCCTGAAATTAGTTGGTGAAATGCTTTCACAGGCACACTACAGCCCCCAGGATATCAATGATGCCCTCTCTAAGAAGATCTTCAAAAAGTTTATTGGCGACCTTGATCCTGAAAAGAACATGTACCTGAAAAGTGACATGGCTTCTTTAAGAAAATATGAAACAAAAATTGATGAAGAGATCAAAGGGGCCCCGGTAGAATTTTTCCTGTCTGCAGGCAAGGTTTTTAATTCCCGCATGGAAGAAGCTGCTGCCATTTACAAAGAGTACCTGGCCAAGCCGTTTGATTTTACTGTGAATGAAGATGTGGTGCTGGATGGTGATAAATTAGATTATCCCGCTACCGAAGCAGAAAGAAAAGACCGCTGGAGAAAGAAAGTAAAGTTCATGACCCTGGAGCGCTATGTTGACCTGTTAGAGATCAGAGAAAAAAACAAAGGAAAGGAAGGATTTGTAGTGAAATCCGATGAAGATCTGGAAAAGGAAGCACGGGAAAAAGTGAAGCGGATACTGGACAGAAGCTTTGAACGATTCCGTTTTAAATTCTCAGATGACGACAAGTTCAATGTTTTTGTAAATGCCATCACAACCACGATGGATCCCCACACAGAATTTTTCCCC
The DNA here is from genome assembly GCA_040080515.1 of Chitinophagaceae bacterium. Classification (GTDB taxonomy): domain Bacteria; phylum Bacteroidota; class Bacteroidia; order Chitinophagales; family Chitinophagaceae; genus JJ008. Next base: position 895 of record JBEBIF010000263.1, read on the forward strand.
CCGGTAGATAAAAGATATTTTGATGAAGAAATGAGTGGCCGTTTTTATGGCATCGGAGCCTCTTTACAATATGATGATGGAAATATAAAAGTGGCCAGTGTATTATCCGGCAGCCCTGCTGCTAAATCAGGCGAAATTCAACCTGGTGATGTGATACAGAAAGTGGCGCAAGGTAAGGAAGAGCCGGTCGATCTTACCGGCTTTGTGGTAACAGATGCGGTGAAGGTCATCCGGGGCAAATCAGGAACTGAAGTACGGCTTACCATTAAGAAACTGGATGGCAGTATAAAAGTGGTTTCCCTTATCCGGGAAGAGATCATACAGGATGAATCATTTGCCCGCAGCGCAATTGTGAACCATGGTGGTGCCAAGATCGGGTATATCTTTTTACCTGAATTTTATGCCGACTTTGATAAGGCAGACGGCAACCGCAGCTTTATTGATGTGGCAAAAGAAGTAACCAAACTGAAAGAAGAAAAGGTTGATGGTATTGTGATCGATCTTCGTAATAATGGAGGCGGTTCCCTGTATGATGTAGTACAAATGGCCGGCCTGTTTATTGAAGACGGGCCGATAGTGCAGGTAAAAGACAGGGAGAACAGGCCCAGTGTATTAAAGGATAAGGATAAGTCTGTTTTATACACCGGTCCACTGGCCGTAATGGTAAATGAATTCAGCGCTTCCGCTTCTGAGATATTTGCAGCAGCCATACAGGATTACGGCCGGGGTGTTATCATTGGCAGCACCTCTACATATGGAAAAGGTACTGTGCAGCGTAATATCGGATTGGACCCGGAGAATGGATTTTCAACCTCTAATGCAGATCTCGGAACTATCAAACTGACACTTCAAAAATTCTATCGTATCAGCGGGGGTTCTACCCAACTGAAAGGAGTGTACTCAGATATTGTATTGCCCGATAACCTGGAATACCTGAAAGTACGGGAGAAAGATGATGAAGATGCGCTTCCCTGGGATGAGATCAACAAAGCATCCTATGGTAACTGGAGTGCCGGATATGACCTGAAAACGATCCAGCAACTGGCCAGCCAGCGCCTCGATAATGATCCCGCATTCAAATTAATTAAAGAAACTACCGAGTGGTTGTCTAAGCAAAATGACAAGGAATATTCACTGAATATTGAAAAATACAGGGAAGAACAAAAAGCCATTCGTACTTCAGTAAAGCAAATGGAGGCCTTGCTGAAATTAAAAGAAGAACTTAATGTGACAGCTTTGCCAAAGGAAGTGAATCGCTGGGCGGAAGATAAAAACAAACAAGACCGGTTCACCCAGTGGTTAAAGAACCTGCAAAAAGACATTTACCTGGACCAGGCTGTTAAAGTGATGAATGATATGATCGGTCAGCAAAACGTTGTAAAAGCAAAGACAACGGTGGAGCCGGTGAAAAAAGGATTTTAGTTCTATACTATTACTTTATCGAAAGACCCTGGTAATTATTACCAGGGTCTTTTTTTATCAGCTCATTTAAAAGTAATTTACAGGGAAGTAAGATATCTTTCTTTAAGAATGTTTAAATGATGTGCTAAGTGGCCTGCAATTACATAACCCACACCCATCACATATACGGGGTTGCTGCTGGCGATACCAGTTTCATTCAATTGTGCTTTATCCAGGCTGCCGAAAAGCAGCTCTGTTGATCTGCGTACGGCTGTAAACTCTTCCACCATTTCATTCCAGTTGCGCTTGCCGGCTTTTGAATTGTCCGCATACAGGTTTTCATCAAATGATGGCAACGGGGTCTTGTCTTTTCTTGAAAAACAAAGGGCCCTGTAAGCAAATACTCTTTCTGCATCTATAATATGCTGCAGCACTTCTTTAATGGTCCACTTGCCTTTTGCATAACGATAATTTCTTTTCTCCTCAGGCAATTTCCTCAGGAATTTTTTAAACAGATCCGTCTGTTCCTTTAGAGCGGTCATCAGGTCGGTTTGCTGCACCTGGTTTACATAGACATGATAAAAAACCGGGATCCTTGTAAGGTCTGGACGTGGCATAGCTATTTAAATTTGTTTGGCAAATTAAGCATCTTTTATAAACAGTTAGCGGACAAAACAAAGCTGGCATCCTAATTATTCCTGAACAGGACTAGCAATGAATATAAAAAACAAACCCCGGGAGCGCCGGGGTTTGCTTTTTTAGATCAAACTATTATCTTATTAGCTTTTCTTATTGGGGGTTACTGTCGTAGCAGGTTTTACCGGCTTCCGGTTTCCTTTTATAGTGGAAGCGAGTTTAATGGCCTCGTAAGCGTTGATGATGCCGCCTGCTCTGCTCAGCTCAGACAGCTTTACCATATCATCGCCACCGGGATTCTTTACATCAACCAATGGTTTCTTCGATGATTTTTCTATCACCATTTTCACCTGCGCTGCGCTGAGATTAGGATAGTATTCCAGGATAAAAGCAGCAAGTCCGGCAACAACGGGTGAAGCCATGCTGGTTCCCTGCAGGTCCCTGTAAGTATTGCCGCCGGGAACGGTGGCATATATCTTTACACCCGGAGCAAAAACATCCACTTCTTTTTTACCATAATTAGAAAAATTAGCAGTCAGCCCACCTGCTTTGGGATCGCCACTGGCGCCAACAGTTATCCAGTTGGCAGGCCGGGTGCCATCAAGCAATTGCGGGCTGGGATAGTTGTACGTGGTGTCGAGATTCTTGGCATCATTACCTGCAGCATGAACTAGGAGTACTCCTTTACTTTCGGCATATTTTACAGCATCATCCACCCATTTCTTTTCGGGTGAAAAGCTTTTACCAAAGCTCATATTGATCACCTGTGCACCGTTATCCACCGCATAGCGGATAGCCAGCGCAATATCTTTATCATGCTCATCACCATCGGGTACGGCACGCAGCATCATTATTTTTACATTATCAGCGATACCATCCATTCCGACACCATTTTTTCTGGATGCGGCAATGATACCGGATACGTGTGTGCCATGAAGTGCAGACTTGTTGCTAACCATCACATCATTATTGCCGTAGAACTTGTCATTAAAGTCGTTGTAATTGTCCATAACAACGCCGGAGCGGTAATCTTTAGGAGCAGTTTCTGAAGCTTCCATTTTTTCAAGGTCGCCTTTCAGCTGATCGAGAATGTCCTGGTTGCTTATTTCTTCATTATCATTGGCCTTGCATATCCGGGTAAGGATATCTTTTACCTTTTGGGCAGAAACATTACCAGTGGTGTAGGAGGAAAGGTCTTTGCAATTGTATTCTTGTTTTCCGAGCTCTTTGCGTATTACCGAGTCGCCGGCATTCAGGAGTTTGGACATGGACCTTATCTGCTTTACTTCTTCCGGATCCACTTCACCAACTATCTCTTCCTTAGATCTTTTCCACATATTATATTCAAACAGTTCTTCTTTACTGAGTTTAGAAGGATCGATCTCCTGGTAGGCATATTTTGTCTTGAACTGGTGGTATACCCGGGCAGCTTCGTAAGAATCCTGCTCCACATTTTTATTATCTTTTCCACCCAGGAAATTCCAGCCATAAATATCATCTACATAGCCGTTTTTGTCATCATCAATACCATTACCGGGAATTTCTTTTGTGTTTTTCCAAAGAATGGCTCTCAGGTCTTCGTGGGCAGTATCAATACCGGAATCAATAACAGCCACGATCACGGTTTTACTTTTCAGTTTTTTGGCTTTTACAAAGCTGTATGCTTTGTCCACACTGATACCATAATAGCCAGAAGTGGTTTTGTCGAGCATATGCCATCCTTTAGGAACATCATCTTTTTGCGCCAGCAGGGAAGTGGATAGAATTCCGAAAATGGCCAGGAAAGTGGTACGTTTCATTAATCTTATCATGTGTGTTTTTTTATACTACAAAATTGGTGTAAGCGTAAAAATAATGATTACCATTCATACATTTTACACAAATAAAAGTGGCTGCGGAGTGGCTTTTGGCTTTTTTTTGACGGGCGGTTACCACTAATAGTTGTCCCACACCTGTTATCGTACCGGCAAGGAAGCATACCAGGGTATCCGAAACGGGATACAGGAAACTGTTTCTACATACAATGCAGCTAACTGCCGGGGTATCACTTTTTCAACAGGGACTTCCGGTTCCCTTTTACCGTGCCGGCCAGTTTAATTGCTTCCAGCGCATTGATGATACCGCCTGACCTGCTGAGTTCATTAAAAGGAACCAGTTCTTCTGTTCCCGGTTTTTTTACCAGGTCAGTATATTTTTGTGCTGATTGCACCA
>JBEBIF010000799.1:0-1029 GCA_040080515.1 Chitinophagaceae bacterium
AGTGATACGCAGCCGGGCAATAGCAAGGCAATTGAAACTGGATATGAAAATAAGCCAGGTGGAAATGCAGGCCGATGGCAGAAAAGCAACTTTTTTTTATATAGCCGATGGCCGGGTCGAGTTTCGGGAGTTGATTAAAGTATATGCATCTGAATTCAGGGTGAAAGTGGAGATGCGGCAAATTGGTGCCAGGCAGGAAGCAGGAAAGGTTGGCGGCATTGGCAGTTGCGGAAGAGAACTTTGCTGCAGCACATGGTTGACAGATTTTTCTTCGGTCAATACAACAGCAGCCCGTTATCAGAACCTTTCAATTAATCAGACAAAACTAAGTGGACAGTGTGGCCGTTTGAAATGTTGTTTGAATTATGAACTGGATACTTACTTAGATGCACTGCAACATTTTCCGGATAACTGTGATGTGATACAAGTGGCGAAAGGGAATGCCTTTTTGGTTAAAAAAGATATTTTCAAAAACCTGATGTGGTACACTTTGCCTGACAGTAATAAACAGTATCCATTGAGTATCGAACGGGTACAAAAAATAAAAACATTAAATCAACAAGGCATCAAGCCGGATGAACTGGAACCGGTGGAAGTGGTTTCAAGCAAACCTAAGGATGAAGAGCCTGAGTTTGTAGAGTTGGTTGGCCAGATAAGTTTGAGAAGCCTTGATAAGGCGGCTGATAAAAAACGCCGGCAGAATCAACCGGGTAATCAGCAAAGAGGACAGCGACCACAACAAAGGCAACAGGGAGGCAATCAGGGTAATCAACAGCAAGGTGGACAGCAAGGTAATCAGCAGAGAAGGCAGCCGGGTAATCAGCAGAGAAATCAACAAGGTGGCAATCAGCAACGGCCCACTAATCCTAACAGGAATCAGCAGCGGCCGAATAACCCGAATCAGGGGAAGGATAACAAAAAAGATTAAATACGAGATATTACATATCAACCCCCAACGCCCTGTAAATCGCATCCTGAATTTTTCCCCTTATTCCCATTTGTGAAAGTTTCCCATTATCTCTTGTAGGA
>JBEBIF010000264.1:0-5126 GCA_040080515.1 Chitinophagaceae bacterium
GAAGGGTTTTGAATCGGGCGACTTTGCAAAGTTTCATCCGGGTGGTATGCTGGGCAAAAAATTGTACCTGCGGGTTTCAGATCTGTATGCGGATAATGAAAAGCCGGCGGTATGGGCGGGACATTCTTTGAAAGAGGTGATCGTGGAAATGACGGCAAAGCGGCTGGGAATTACAGCAGTGGTGGATGCGGAGAATAAATTACTCGGTATCATTACCGATGGAGACCTGCGCCGGATGCTGGAAAAAAGTATTGCAATAGACAAGATAAGGGCCGGCGAGATCATGACAGCTGATCCAATAACAATCGGTCCGGACGAACTGGCTGTGGATGCACTGGACCTGCTGCGCAAAAAAGAAATATCACAGTTAGCCGTAACAGATAAAGGAAAGTATTTGGGTATTATACATATACACGACTTGATACGGGAGGGATTAATATAGGTGACAAGTTAAAATGTTGACAGGTTGTTATGGCTCTATCCTGGTTAACAAGAAAACTTTTCCACCTTTCAACTTTACTAAATGAACAAACATCACTACGTTGCAATAATGGCCGGAGGGATCGGAAGTCGTTTCTGGCCGATGAGCCGGACGGATTTTCCAAAACAGTTCCTCGATATATTAGGCACCGGCAAAACGCTGATACAACAAACCTTTGACCGGTACAGCAAGCTGGTGGCGAAAGAAAATATCTTCATCGTAACGGCGCACGAATATGTGAGCATTGTAAAAAAACAAATTCCGGATATCCCCGAAGAAAACATACTGGCAGAGCCTTCCCGGAAAAACACGGCGCCCTGCATTGCATATGTCGCATTTAAGCTGATCAAAAAAGATCCGAAGGCCCTGATGATCGCCGCACCGGCCGACAACCTGATCCTGGAAACAGATGAATTTATCAAGACTGCAAAAAAAGCCTTTGATTTTGTCGATCATATCAATGCCCTGATCACGATCGGTGTAAAGCCCACTTATCCCAATACCGGCTATGGATACATTCAGCATGAAGCGGCTGAAGCAGCACCGGCGGTACACAAAGTAAAAACGTTTACAGAAAAACCGAATGTGGAGCTGGCAAAAGCCTTTATGTCCAGCGGGGATTTTTTATGGAATGCCGGCATCTTTATCTGGAAAGTAAAAAATGTACTGGCCGCTTTTGAAAAACACCTGCCGGAGATATATGAAGTGTTTGTTGCAGAAAAAGACAAATTCAATACGCCGGAAGAAAAAGAAGCTATTGAGAATATCTATCCGCAGTGTACCACCATCTCTGTTGATTTTGCTGTGATGGAAAAAGCAGATAATGTATATGTGATACCGGCTTCCTTTGGCTGGAGCGATCTGGGCACCTGGAACAGTGCCTGGGAAAATAAGGACAAGGATTATTTCGGTAATGCCGTAGTCGGTAAGAATGTGATGGTGGTGGATGCTAATAATTGCATCGTGCATGTGCCGGATAACAAACTGGTGTTGTTGCAGGGGCTGAAAGACTATATAGTAGTGGACACAAAAGATGTGTTGCTCATCTGCAAAAAAGACAAGGAACAGGAGATCAAAGAATATGTGGCCGAAGTAAAACGAAACAAGGGAGATAAATACTTGTAATACCCATGCTGCAAAAATTACGCACCGTTATCTATCATGTCGCCGATCTGCAGGCGGCCAAAGAATGGTATATCAAAGCAACCGGGCTGCAGCCTTACTTTGATGAACCGTTCTACGTTGGCTTCGACATCAATGGGTTTGAGCTGGGCCTCGATCCTTCTATGAACAATATTTTACCCGGAAATCACACTGAATCATATTGGGCAGTAGAAAGCGCCAGGGTTGCCGCTGATAAATTTGTTTCTCTGGGCGCCACGCTGGTGCAGGATGTAACCAATGTGGGTGGCCCCATACATGTTGCCATCGTTGCCGATCCTTTTGGCAACCATCTCGGGTTTATAGAAGGAGCGTAGTTTACAAATACCGCATTACAAACTTTATTTTTATTCCCGTCTTGTTTATATTTATGATCTAATATTGATTATGTCATCCTTATCCGCCAATAATATCCTTTTCCTGGATATTGAAACTGTTCCACAGTACGCCTCTTATGATGAGTTGCCCGAAGACTGGAGATCCTTGTGGGACACCAAATCTGCCACCCTCTCCAAATACCACGAAGGGCAAACCAACGAATCGCTGTATCCCCGTGCCGGTATCTATGCAGAGTTTGGAAAGATCGTTTGTATCAGTTGCGGTGCGATGCAGGGAAATGCGGGACACCGAAAATTGGTACTTAAAAGTTTCTCTGGCACAGATGAGGCTTTATTATTAAAACAGTTTTCTGAAATGCTGGGTAAGTGGACAACCGGAGAGCCTAAACAGCTTTGTGCACACAATGGAAAAGAGTTTGATTTTCCCTACCTGTGCCGTCGCCTGATCATCAACAATCTTCCGATACCTTCATTGCTGAATATTTCAGGCAAAAAACCCTGGGAAGTGAATCACCTGGACACGTTGGAGCTATGGAAGTTTGGTGATTATAAAAGTTATACCTCGCTCAACCTGCTGGCACATACCCTTGCTATTCAAACACCAAAAGACGATATTGACGGAAGCAGGGTGTGGGAGGTGTATTGGAAAGAAAAGAACCTGGAGCGGATCGTAACCTATTGCCAGAAAGATGTGATAACGGTGGCACAGATACTTTTGCGAATGCGTGGAGAGGCGTTGCTGGAAGAAGAAGATATTATATACAAGAGCTAAGAGGTTAAAAGAGAAAAGGAGGAAAAGAGGGTTCTCTTTTTCTCAATTATCTTAGACTCTTAAATAACAAAGTCATTAAACAATAACTCCTTTCCTCCTTCACTCCTTTAACCTCTTAGCCAAATGCAAAGAACTAATTATTCCTCCGGAGCCAAATGGGAAGATATCGTAGGCTACAGCCGTGCAGTAAAGATCGGTAACACCATTGAAGTGACCGGCACCGTGGCAGTGGATGAAAACAGCCTGTTGGTTGGTAAAGACGATGCCTACGGGCAAACAAAATTCATCATTGAAAAAATTGAAAAAGTACTGCAGCGGGCCGGGGCTTCACTAAAAGATGTGGTGCGTACCCGAATGTTTGTAACAGATATTTCCCGTTGGGAAGAATACGGAAAAGCACACGGAGAGTTTTTTTCCGGCATCAAGCCCTGTACTTCGATGATAGAAGTAAAAGGGTTGATCGCTCCGGAGTATTTGATTGAGATAGAAGCAACGGCCATAATCACGGAACAGGTTTCCTAAAAAATAACCATACATGAAAAAACTACTTCCGGTTGTCATTATCGCCCTTGCTCTCTGGAGTTGCAAGAATGCTAAAAAAGAAAAAACCGAAACCACTCCGCTGCTGGAAGTGAAAACAATTATTGATTCCACACTGGTCACCGATTCTGCCTGGGGCGCCATTACTACAAAAACAGACTTTGCCGGTCTTCAAAGCATCTTTGGCGCAGCCAATGTAAAAGATGAACGCATCTGCGGACCGGAGTGTATTGATTCCCTGGATGTGACCATCATTTACCCGGAGACAAACAAAGAGATAATAGTTCACTGGAAAGATAGCCTGTACCATAAAAAAATTGTTTACATAGAGACCTCCGGGGAGGAGGGCCCATATCGTACACCCACCGGCCTGAAGATCGGTACCACCCTGCGGGAGTTGCTGAAGCTGAATGGCCAAAAAATTACTTTCTACGGGTTTGGCTGGGATTATGGCGGATATATTCAATCATACAACAGCGGCACACTGGAAAAATCGGCTGTGCATTTCCGGCTGGACCTCTTTTCCAAAAGTGACGATATGTCGCTGCTGGGAGACATGGAATTGAATACAGACATGCCCGCTGTACAAAAGAAACTTGACAGCATACAGGTGTATCATCTTTCCTTATTCTTTTCTAAAGATGCCTTAGATGAATATTGAGTGGCTGCGTAATTACTGCTTATCCAAGCCGGGGGCCGAGGAAACTTTGCCTTTTGGCCCCGATACCCTGGTGTTTAAGGTATCAGGAAAAGCGTTTTTGCTTACCGGTTTTGATAGTGACCCGCTTCGTTTCAATGTAAAATGCGATCCGGATAAAGCCGTAGAGCTGAGAGAAGAGTTTCATTGTGTGCTTCCCGGCTACCACATGAATAAAAAGCACTGGAATACAATTGTGGCTGACGGTTCTGTTTCTTCTAAGCAATTAAAAGAATGGATCGACCACTCCTATGACCTGGTAACAGCAAGCCTGCCCAAGAAAAAGAAATAGCTGCTTCTTTTAAGATTCTTTTAGATGGCCTATCCGTTCTGCCATAAAGTTTTGGTTTACTTTAGCATACTAAATTCCACAATATGATGAAGCGTCTCCTCGTGGCCGTTGCTGCCTGTTGTTTCAGCAGCTTTCTTTATTCCCAAACTTCTTATAAGATAACCTGGGGCGAAGAAATGAAGTTGAAAAAAGGAACTGCCGACCTTGACATCATAGCCGCAGATAATACCGGGCTTTACTTTACAGAACAGCGCCGGGCAAAAACCATGTTCTCCATCGGCGCCCCGCCTTCCTCCTATAAGTTGTATAAGATGGATAAAAACTTCGGGGAGGTGTTTGATAAAGAATATAAAAAAGAATTGAAGGGGCTCGATTTCCAAAGCTTTCAAACTATGGGGGATGATATTTTTATGTTCGCCACTGATTATGAAAAGAAAGCACGGCTTTTTAAAGTGTATGGTGCCAAAGTGGATAAGAACTTTAACGAGCTGGGAAGCTATGAGCTGGAAAGCAAGCGGGACGACTACGACATGAAGGTCTCTTCCATTCATGGCGGCAGCGCCTTCCTGATGGTAAGTAATATTTCTGCAAAAGACCGGGTCTCAATCGCTGTTTGCCTGCTGGACAAGAACCTGAAGAAAAAAGAAAGCACTATTATAAATCTTTCTTTTGAACCCAGCCTTTACCAACTGGAGGATGTACAGTTTACTAAAAGCAACAAAATAATTTTACTCGGAAAAGAATTTGAAGAAACACAAATCGGAAAGAAGAAAAGAAAGCGGCTTGTATTTAAACAGTACGTAATGGCGATCTATAATGCGGATGGAGTAAAAGAAAAAGACTGT
>JBEBIF010000265.1:0-5125 GCA_040080515.1 Chitinophagaceae bacterium
GGTGGTGGTGGATGGATACCGCCCGATCCTGACTGTGGTGAGGCAAGTTTTTCCGGTGGCGGAACAAAAACCAATGTGACGGGCAACTGTGATCCGGGTTGGGTGCCGGGTGGAAGCTCTCCATCTGCCAATCAAACTATTATTGATTCCTTGCAGGGGTATCCTTGTGCGCAGGGAATACTGGCTCAGTTGCCGGGAGTAAATGCCGCAGCAAAGACTATTTTGCAAAATGTTTTTGGAGTAAACAACAAAGTAAATGTGATTTTTAAGGCAGACTCAACTTTGCCTCCCACTCATAACGGATTTGTTGACACTGTTATTTTTAATGCTACAACTGGCAGGTATGATGCCATAGTTATACTAAATGGGAAAGTTTTAAGAAAAGCATCAAAAGAATTTATTGCCAAAACGATGTTTCATGAATCAATCCATGCATACATTTCTTATTACTGGAAACAATACAAAAATGGGATTATTGACTCTACTACACTTAAAAATATGTTTCCAAAAATATGGCAGTATAAGAGTGCGTCACAAATAGCGCAACATACGGAGATTGCAAATTTCTACATTAACCACATTAAAAGTATTATTTCTAGTTTTAACCCATCAATTGCAGACTCAACAAATATAGCAATTGCCTGGGGAGGCTTGTCAGAAACAATAGCGTGGAAAAATTTGGGTAGTGATACTATTCAGCTAAACAGGTTGAGAAGTGTTTCAAGAGATAGCAGTGCAGCCAGGATGCAGTCAGTGAATCTAACTAAATGTAATTAAAATGAGAGTATCAGCATTTATCGGAGTTTTCTTGTTTTTTTATCCAATAGTAGCGCAATGCCAAGACAAAACCGACCTGCCCTATAAGGGCGGGTCGGTACAGTTTGAAAAGGAGGTTAGTTCATCTCTGTTTGTCGTGTCTGGAGATACGGCGGGCATTTATTTTGTTGAGGTGTATTATTCAAGGAGAAAAAAGCAAGTTGAATTTACTATTCACGGAGGGGATGGAAATGAAGGAATGAAGAAACTGGTGGAGTCTTTTTTTACTGGAACAAAAGAAAATTGGGATATAGCTTCTGTAAAAAAACTATGTATCATTATTCCCCTGGTTATAATTCCCCGTAACGATAATAGTAATGGTTGCACAGCCTTTGTAAACAGTATTGCTTTAAGCGAACACTTTAGCAAGAGTTTTAGACCACATGCCTGTTTCTTATATAAGCCGCTTTTCTTTTTCAGGCATGTGTTAGAAGTAGATATGGAATAATCGAAGTGAACAATTTTCTTAGGCCGACATAAATGAAAAAGAATAGTATGATAATTGCTTTTTGCATTCTATCGATATTGAAATTTGAAAGTTCGTTTGCGTTACAAATGACTTCAATCCCCACTTCATGTAATCAAAATTTTCCGCCCGACACATTAATAACTCAGTTATCTGCTCTAAACCTTTTACAATACCAGGGGCAGCCGGTTGACAGCTTATTAGCACATTTGCCGGGAGGCTACATAACAATGAAAATTGGGGGTTGGCGTTCGCAACGCCTGGCTGAGGTGCTGTATGTAATTTATCCAAATAAAGTTTCAGTTGGAATACATGTCCGCAATTTCCAATATATGAATCCGCATCTGGTCAATACCTCTAACCCAAAACAAAACTGGGATATAGCCCTTTTCCGTAAGGAAACTATAACGTTTACAATTATATATAATAACAAATCATGCATCAATGGTTGTGAGAATAAGAATAAGTAAAAATTTATTCTTAAGCAAACAAGTCCCTCCCCGGTGGCTGATAATTGGTAGTTTTTTAAAGAACGGGGAGGAGACTCTTCGGGGAAGGAAAAGCATTAGACTAACCCCTGCGGGTCTCCTGGAAGAGGCCCGCAGGTTTTTAAACTGTAGTGTTATGATAAGACTCTATATTATTTCTTTGTCTGCAATACTTTTTGGATCAAAGGTATTTTGCCAGGACACCCTGCCTGTAATAAAAAGACAAATTTCATCTTCCCGGTTTGTGGATTGCTATCCGCACAAGAATGGGTTTGCTGCTTTATCAGAAGATGGTAAACTGTACCAGATTCGTACCAGTGATTTTTCAGATTCTATATTATTTTCCACCTCCGTTTCCACAATCGGCACGGACAGGAAGGGAATGCTTTGGGCTGCAGATAATTACTCTTCTTATTATTCATTACAGGATACCGGCTGGAAATGGGAAGGATCTTTGGCAGCAGGAAAGATCTGGGAAATTGCATTTGATACTGATAATAAGCCTGTTTTAATAACTGACCTGGGAATTTATAATCAGGAAACAGAAATGTATTATGGGGTAAACAATCACAGGGGTATTCGCATGAATTCATTTGCCAGAAGCCGGTACCACGCTAATTGTTTTTATATGGATGATGCTGATAATTTGTGGGTGGGGAGCAATAGTCGGAATAGCCGGGAGATTCACGTTTTTTCCACCAGGAAAAACAAGTTCATTACTTCAACAATGAAAGGGCTCAGGTGGGTTCATTATGTTCAGGGCATTTTCGGTCATCACAAAGATGTATTTGTTATTGATCTTGAAGCAATATCCGGGATGAGCAGGCTTTATAATTACAGTAAGGATACGATGATAAGTATTCATCACCCGGAATATGATACAATGAGGTTTGGCCCAGTTAGGGGAACTGAGGACTATATTGGCGCCGCTTTCTTCGATAAGGATAGTAAAGAGATATATTACTATTCGAGCCTTGGATTACTAAAAGGAAAGTATAACTCCAAAAAGAGAAAGTTGGAAAAAACCGAACTGGTAATGCCTGCACAGTGCATTTGGAATGGGTATGAATTTGAAGAAATGGGGTTTGCAATCCGTTTAAGAAAAATGTTCAAGTACCAGGGGCTGATCATTTATTTGCAAAAGGAGGATGGCGTTTTTGTATTTGACGGGAGGCGTATTATTAATTTGAGGTAAAACTCTTTACTCCTTTCCTCAAGGCATTGCGGACTCCGGGGAGGAATAAGAGCGACCCAAAGTCACCGCCGCACAAGGCTATGGCGACCAAAGGTCGCTGCTGATCAGGGCTATATCGCTGAGAGGCTGCCGGATGGAAGCGAAAAGCCCGGTGAGGGTTTGTGTGTGGGTTTGTGCCGGACTTGGAGCGAACAGCCGGAACTGAAGATGAACAGTGAGTGGGACGATGAGAGCCCCTCATTTTTTAACTGTCCATCTCTTATTAATTGTTGCACATTCCTTTAAACTTTTCCTGCCAAACTCATCATAGTTTCCTGGCAAGGACAACAATGCTTTTGAACTGTTCCTTTTTTCCCTGCAGGTTAAAGATCTCCGTGAAGATAATATAAGAACCAACAGGCAACTTGTTTCCTTTATCATCCAGGCCATCCCAATGCCAGTATCCATTGAGGCCGAGAGTGGCATTTCTAACGAGGTAGCGTACGGGCCGACCTGCTGCATCAAAGATGGTGATGCTGGCAATGAAGCCGGGTTCGGTCACGGCATATTGTATAGTAGCAATATCATCCCGGCCATCATTATCTGGTGAGAAGACCTTTGGTGAGGTCTGTATGGTAGCCGTAATTGGTTCGGTGCGTTTATACTGCGAGTTTTTATACGTCGGCGTTCCATACCCGGCTGTGGAAGCGGCGCTATGCCAATTGGCTCCCTCCTGTGATGGCACGGCGGGATCAATTCTTTCTAAAGAAACACCTTCGGCATTATCTATCAGTTTGAAATGCCAGTCGTCTTTATACGCCACCTCATCTACCACTATGCCCTGGAAATTCAATGCCACTACAGTGCCTTCCTCATCCGGGAATGATGGCGGTGCCGTAATAACGAGCACCTGTTCCGGGTACTTTACGAGGTATTGTACTGATAGACTGGCGGCATCTTCTGTTTCCACTATATAGTCACCGGGAAAAATATAGAAAGGAACGGTACTTAATGCTTTTACAGAACTGATGACACCGCTGCTGTTGCGATTGGCGATGTATAATTTGGAGGCGTCGAATATCTTATTGCTGTTGTTATAAAACTCTGTATAGTCAAATGCATTTGATCGTGGGTTGAACAGTATCTCATTGATGATCCATTCTCCTGCTACCGGATCAACGGGTAATCCCACCCGGGTGGAATTAGCGGATGCAATGCTGTTGCCTTTACAGTCTGTTATATTGGTTGCCGTTATATTGTAAACCGTGTTGGCGGTCAGTGGAGCAGCTGTTTTTAGTTGCACCTGGTTAAAAAGTGGTGGTATGGTAGTGGCCTGGGCTATTGTCAATCCACCGTCGATGGTATAATTGGTGACGGTGGCGGCGGCTGAACTGTCAACCGGTTCATCATATACCAATATGATGGTGGTGTTGTCCAGTGTGTAGGCGTTTTTTAATTGTGGTGGAGCATCATCTGTATTAATGGCGTCGGTTGAATTTTTCCTGCCGGGTGTTCCACCGGCGGTACTGGTACTTGCTTTCCAGTTACTGCCTGCCTGTCTGGCAGGCAGGCCGCCGGTGCAGGGATTTTTGGTATCGGTCATTTCTAATGTCCAGCCGCCCTCTTTCTTTACTTCATTCTTATACCAGCCGGCGCTATAGTGGATGGCATGAATGGTTTTGCCATTGGCAGCTTTCAGAAACAACAATTCCCCGTCATTATCTAAAGAAGGAAAACTGGTAACAGCTATTGTAGTGCCCCATGCAGCCATTGCTGTTGCAGCAGAGCCGGTACAGACAATGACAAAACTATCGGGCTGCAATATAAAATTTGGCATCGGCCCGCTTTGCCCTGAAGCATCTGCGATGCGCCAGTTCAGCAAGTTGATGGGAGCTGTGGTGGTGTTCTTTAATTCTATCCATTCATTGTTGGGCAAACTGATCTGCGGAGATGGGTCGGCCATTATTTCATCGATCACAACATCATACCGGTTTTGGGCGATAGTGACGACAGGGCATACTACTAACAGGAGTAAGGGCAGGATCGTTTTCATGAAACCAATTTAAAACAAACAGTTGTAATACGAGTAGCTGCTTATAAAAATTATTGGAGATTATTTGGCATAAAGGAGTTGCCAACCTATTTTTGCCGGGAGCATGAACAATACGAAACATACAAAAC
>JBEBIF010000800.1:0-1027 GCA_040080515.1 Chitinophagaceae bacterium
ACAAAAAGCATAAATAAGAAATTATTTTTTGCAGGTGTTTGTGTTTTGGGGTTTACAGCAGAGAAAATTTTGGGGATCAACCCATCTTTACTCATGCTGAAGAATACACGGCTCTGTCCCATCAGCATCACTAATATTACTGAGGAATATCCAAAAAGGATGGCTACCACAATGGCACGGTTCAACCAGGGATAATCAGGAGTTATTACACCTGCAGCATTGACAGACCCCATATGATCAATAGCAACTGCTACCGGCGCAATACCATCTTTACCGACGAAAGTGGTATAACTGGTAACACCTGTCATCACATGGGCAAAGAGGATATATAATATGGTACAAATAACCAGCGAACCTAAAATGCCAATCGGCATATCCCGTTTGGGATTCTTGGCTTCCTGTGCGGCCGTACTCACCGCGTCAAAACCGATGTAGGCAAAGAAGACGATGGCGGCAGCCCGAATGATGCCGCTAAATCCAAAGTCACCAAATTTGCCGGTATTATCAGGAATGTATGGATTATAGTTATCGTTGTTAATATATTTCCATCCAAGGAAAATGAAAGTAAGTACTACTGCTATTTTTATAACTACGATGATACTGTTTACGAATGCACTTTCTCTTGTGCCTCTGATTAATAGTAAACTCATCAATACAATAATAAATACAGCGGGTAGGTTGATAATACCGCCATCCCATGGACCGGCTGTTAATTCTGGCGGGAGCGTAATGCCAAATCCGTCCAGGAACTTAACTAAATAACGGCTCCAGCTTATTCCCACCGTGGCTGCACCAACCGCATATTCCAACACAAGGTCCCAGCCAATGATCCAGGCCATGAATTCACCCATCGTGGCATAAGAGTAAGTATAAGCACTACCCGCTACAGGAATCATGGAGGCAAACTCGGCATAACAGAGACCAGCAAAAAGACAGCCTAAACCTGCCACTACAAACGAAATGGTGATAGCCGGCCCGGCATGATTAGCTGCTGCCATCCCGGTTATAGAAAATAAGCCTGCACCAA
>JBEBIF010000266.1:0-5123 GCA_040080515.1 Chitinophagaceae bacterium
CATACTAAGACTTTTAAACGCATAAGCAAAAATAAGTATCGGAGACTATACTACTTATAAGGTATAGGCTATTCGCATCAATGTTTGTATCTTTTCCACTTTTATTAACATGAAAAAGCTGCTGTGGCTGCTGCCACTTTGTATCATCTCGTACGCATGCCCGTTTGAATCAACGGTGGCGCTGGAGCGAAAGCCGGTAGAAACGGTGGACTCCACCCTGTTTGGTTATTGGTATGGTATTGTAAAAGACGGCAGCGATTACTTTGGTATTGAAGCGCTGGATATTTCCCGGCATACAGATTCCATTTACGCCATCACCCGGTATGGTAAAGCCATCAAAGGCGATATCATTCTTCCGGACACGGCCTACTTTACCGGCTTCACTTCCAAAATTGGCGACACATGGTATATGAATGTGGTGGCAGACATCCTTATTGAAGAACCCCGCAAAAACAGTAAGCTGCGGGATATGCGGAAACAGCGGGTCTATTATGTGGCCCAGATCAACCGGAACAATGACACGTTGATTGTAAAGACGATCACTGACGATTTTTCCAAAAAAAAATATTTTAACTCCCCTGAAGATTTCAGACAGGCCATTACCAGCCAGACTTCTGCAAACATCAATATCTACGACGATCAGTATTCTCTTTCCTACCGGAAAATTCCGAAACCACAGCCCTTTAAGTCTTTCTAAGAGATGTTAGAAAAAAATAGTCTTTCCCATCCGTCAAAACCCTTCCATTCCCTTAGTTTTGCGCAATTTGTTTTTTCATAACGTTTGCTGCCCCACTTCTTAAAAACAAAAAATGCCAAAAGACAATTCGATCAAATCGGTTCTTATTATCGGCTCCGGCCCCATCATTATCGGACAAGCCTGTGAATTTGACTACTCCGGCACACAGGCCGCCAGGAGCATCCGGGAAGAAGGAATAAAAGTGATCCTTATCAATAGCAATCCTGCCACCATCATGACAGATCCAATGATGGCCGACAGGGTTTATCTTTTGCCACTGACCGTGGAAAGCATTGAACAAATCTTGCAGGAAAATGAAATAGATGCGGTGCTGCCAACCATGGGTGGTCAAACAGCGCTGAACCTGGCCAAAGAAGCCGAAGACCTGGGCATCTGGAAACAATATAATGTGCGGCTAATCGGTGTGGACATCAAAGCGATTGATAAAGCCGAAGACAGGGAAAAATTCCGGCAGTGGATGATATACCTGGGGGTGCCGGTAGCCACTGCTAAAACGGCCAACTCCTTTTTGGAAGGAAAAGAATTTGCGCAGCAGATTGGCTTTCCGCTGGTGATCCGCCCCTCGTTTACCCTGGGCGGCACGGGTGGTGGTTTTGTACATGACAAAAACGACCTGGACGAAGCACTGAACCGCGGCTTACAGGCATCACCGATACATGAAGTGCTGGTGGAAAAGGCCGTGCTGGGATGGAAGGAATTTGAACTGGAATTGCTCCGGGATGCGGCTGATAATGTTTGCATCATTTGTACGGTAGAGAATTTTGATCCGATGGGTGTGCATACCGGCGATTCAATAACTGTTGCCCCTGCAATGACATTAAGTGATACGGCCATGCAATTGATGCGGAACACCGCCATCATGATGATGCGTGACCTTGGAAATTTTGCTGGGGGCTGTAATGTGCAGTTTGCGCTGAACCCGGATACCGAAGAGATCATTGCCATCGAGATCAACCCACGGGTAAGCCGTTCATCGGCGCTGGCGAGTAAAGCAACAGGTTATCCGATTGCAAAGATCGCTGCCAAACTGGCCATCGGTTACAATTTGGATGAATTAGAAAACCAGATCACTAAAACCACCTCTGCTTATTTTGAACCGGCGCTGGACTATGTGATCGTAAAGATCCCCCGCTGGAATTTTGACAAGTTCAAAGGAGCTAATGATACACTTGGGTTACAAATGAAAAGTGTGGGTGAGGTGATGGCCATTGGCAGAAGTTTTACCGAAGCCATACAAAAAGCCTGTCAGAGTTTGGAGAACAATGCAGTGGGATTAGGCTATTATGGTAAAAGCCTGATGCATGCAGATGAACTGCTGGAATATATAAAAACACCGAAATGGGACCGCATCTTCCGTATCAAGGATGCGTTGATGGCAGGAATATCAGTTGGCACCATTTCCAAAGCCACAAATGGTATTGACCGCTGGTTTTTATATGAAATTCAAAAGATCTGCAACATAGAAAAAGAAATTGCGAAATACGACCTGGCCGACCTGCCTATTGAATTATTAAGGGAAGCCAAAGTAAATGGTTTTAGTGATGAGCAGATCAGCCGCATTACCGAACATGGTGATGAGGAAGATGTGTATAACAAACGAAAAGCCGCGGGCATAACAAGAGTATATAAAATGGTGGATACCTGCTCTGCAGAATTTGAAGCAAAGACCCCTTACTTCTATTCCACTTTCGAAGAAGGCAATAGTAACGAAAGCAAAGTGTCTGATAAAAAGAAGATCATTGTACTGGGCTCAGGTCCTAACCGTATTGGACAGGGTATTGAATTCGACTACTGCTGTGTTCATGGATTACTTGCCATTAAAGAATGCGGGTTTGAATCCATAATGGTGAACTGTAATCCAGAAACCGTGAGTACAGATTTTGATATGGCAGATAAACTCTACTTCGAACCGGTGTATTGGGAACATCTCTGGGAAATAATTGAGCATGAAAAACCGGAAGGGGTGATCGTACAGCTTGGCGGGCAAACGGCTCTGAAGCTGGCAGAAAAATTACATCAGAAAGGGATAAAGATCATTGGTACTTCTTACGATAGCATGGACATAGCAGAAGACCGCGGCCGCTTTAGCGACCGGTTGAAAGAATTAGAAATTCCTTACCCGGAATATGGTACTGCCGAAGGGGTGGATGAAGCCATTGCTGTGGCCAACAGGGTAGGCTACCCGGTGCTGGTGCGCCCTTCTTATGTTCTGGGCGGGCAAAGAATGCGGATCGTTCTGAATGATGATGAGGTGGAAAAAGCAGTGGTGAGTTTATTAAAACACTTACCCGGAAATAAGATACTGATAGACCACTTCCTGGATCGCTGCCAGGAAGCAGAAATAGATGGCATATTTGACGGAGATGATTTTCATGTGATGGGTGTGATGGAACATATTGAGCCGGCTGGTATCCACTCCGGCGATAGCAATGCGGTATTACCAGCTTTTAATCTTACGCCGCTGATCGTTCATACGATGGAAGAGTATGCAGAAAAGATCGCCCGGGCATTAAAGATCAAAGGGCTTATCAATATCCAGTTTGCTATCAAAGACAGCAAAGTATATGTGATAGAAGCCAACCCGAGGGCCAGCCGCACCACCCCGTTCATTGCAAAAGCATACCAGATACCTTACCTGAATATTGCTACCAAAATAATGATGGGTACGCACAAGCTGAAGGATTTCACTTTTGAAAAAAAGCTGAATGGTTTTGCAATTAAAGAGCCGGTATTCAGTTTCAACAAATTTCCTGGTGTAAATAAAGAGTTGGGACCCGAAATGAAATCAACCGGGGAAGCTATTCGTTTCATTAAAGATCTGCGGGATCCTTATTTCAGGCAGTTGTATAAAGACCGGAGTATGTACCTGAGTAAGTAAGTTTGTTATATTTCTGCGATTCCATTCTTAATAGCATAAACTACCAGGCCCACTCTGCTATGCACTTTAAGCCGGTTGAAAAGCGAGGCCCGGTAATCATCAATGGTGCGGGGGCTGAGAAACATTTTTTCAGCAATTTCCTTGTAAGATAATTCGGTACAGGCCCAGCGGAGAAACTCTTTTTCTTTTGCATTCAATACCACTTCTTTTTGTTCTGTCTCGCTGCTGAAATTCAGTCCGCTGACCAGTTTTTCAGAAACAAAATCAGATAAGTAGAAGTTCTTTTCCATAAGGGTGTTCAATGCGCTTCTCAATTCTTCCGGATCGGTATTTTTTAACAGGTAGCCCTTTGCACCCACCCGGAACATTTTAATTATTGTTCGCTCATCACTAAGCATTGATAAGGCCAGTATCTTGATCTGCGGATAGTTTTTATTCAGCCATTGTGCCGTTTCAAACCCATCCATTTCAGGCATGTTTACATCCAGCATTACAATATCCGGAATGATGTGTTGCTGTATTTTCGACATCAGTTCTTTTCCATTTCCGGATTCAAATAATACACTGTAATTATCAAAGGTATTAACAAGCCTTGCAAGCGCAGTACGCAGCAGGCTATGATCATCTGCTATGGCAACAGTAATTTTCTGTTTTATTTTGCCCATAAATTATACTTCATCCAAAGGTAGCTTTATCACCACAGAAGTACCAATTCCCGGCTGGCTATCAATTGTAATTTCTGCACCTATTATTCCGGACCGGTTATACAGGCTTCGCAAACCCACACCACTGCCTGGTGCGCCTTTTTGCCTTTTCTCATCTACGGCAAATCCAACGCCATTGTCCTGTATCGACATGGTTAGGTTTTCATCAGTGTATTTCAGGCTCACGTTTAACTCGGTAGCCTTGGCATGTTTTAGTGTGTTATTCAGCGTTTCCTGGAAACATCCGGAACAGGTAAATTGACTTTTGTTCATCAAATGGATACTCATACCCCTCGGTGGTGAAATTTACTTTCACTATTCCGGATTTTTGAATAGCCACCAATTCATACCGGATAGATTCTGAAAGCCCGAGATCGGTGATCCGTTCAGTATGTAAACTTTTTGTAAGATTGGAAAGATCGGCCATGGCCTTATGAAGTACCTGTTGTGTGTTAGCGACCATTTCTTGTGCCGGGTGCTCCTTTTCCATCGGCAGGGCCGAAAGGGTGATCTTGACTACAGAAAGCATTTGCCCGATATTGTCGTGCAGTTCCTGGGCAATGGCCTTAAAGGTGTTTTCCTGGATCTCGAGTTGAGACAACAGGGCTTCTTTCTCATATTTATCTTTCATACGTACCATTTCTTCTTCTTGCTTTTTTTGTCTTCGTTGATACAAAAACAAGGTGGCAACAATAAACCCGACCAGCAAAAGCCCGAGAATGATACCTATGATGCTGACGAAATAGATTTCCGGGTTCTGTTGCATAAGAAGGCTATGGTAAAT
>JBEBIF010000801.1:0-1024 GCA_040080515.1 Chitinophagaceae bacterium
GGAGTTTATGCTTCGAGGCAGTTCATCTCTTCGTAATTTGAAAGATCAATAATGAAAGCGTCAATTGAAAAAAAGAAAGGAGTTTTCGTACTGATGATGCTAGTTTTTTCTGGAATATTTTTGCTGCTTGTTTCAGCGTTGGGTTCATTGATAATTTCTGAACAAAAGCTTTCATTCGCTAAACAGAACCGTGAGCAGGCATTTCGTATCGCCGAAACTGGTATTGAATACTACAAATGGTTTCTCGCTCATTTTCCAACAGATCTTCAGAATGGGACTGGGGCTCCAGGTCCGTATGTGGTGAGTGTTTCAGATCCTGAAGGAGGAATCATTGGTTCGTATTCGCTTAATGTTACAGGAACTTCCCAGTGTGGAATCATAAGCGCAGTTGATATTGAATCTACTGGCGAGACAGTCACTGACCCAACTCTAAAACGCACCCTCGTGGGCAGATATGCTCGTCCATCTGTTGCCGAATATGCATACATTATTAACAGTGGCGTTTGGGCATTTTCTGATCGCGTTATAAGTGGTAAGTATCACTCAAATGGAGGTGTACACATGGATGCAACGATTAATGCACCAGTTACAAGTGCAGTTGCGACATGGCTTTGTACGTCGACTTTTGGATGTAGTCCAAGTACAAATCAAAATGGTGTGTTTGGTACAGGAAATAACCAAACGCTTTGGTCGTACCCTGTTCCTCAGATTGATTTTAATGGCATTTCTGTCGACCTTGCGAATATGAAGACGTATGCTCAAGCGCAAGGATTATACTTTGCTCCTCTTGGGAACTACGGGTACCACGTTACATTCAAGAGTGATGGAACAATTGATGTATTTAATGTAACGGGCACAACGCAGGTTTGGGGGTATTCATCACAGGATGGTTGGGTACAGGAGCGTCCTGTTATCTCTGCTGAAACTCTCGTGGGGAATTACGTCATACCGAGTGCGTGTAGTCTTATATTCGTTGAGGATACTCTTTGGGTTGATGGTGTGGTGTCTGGTAAGCGCACTATAG
>JBEBIF010000267.1:0-5109 GCA_040080515.1 Chitinophagaceae bacterium
GCCGGCAGTGGCAGTGACCTGGTAGCGCTGGATGCGAACACCGGAGCATTTAAATGGCAACGGCAGTCTTATGGCGGAGCAAATGGAACAGGGGGTGCTTTTTCAAGCCCGGTGGTGAATGGTTCAGTAATTTATGCCGGTAACTGGGATGGAATATTTTATGCATTAAACACATCTAATGGCAGCAATGTATGGCAGTTTGGTAATTCGGTATATGCTGCCGGAGTAGGTGGAATAGCCACTCCAACATATGCCAATGATGTTGTTTTTTCCGGTTGTTTTGATAAGAATATCTATGCGTATAATGCCAGTACTGGTGTTGTAAAATGGAAGTATCTTACCAATGGAGGTGTTTTCTCCGGGCCCTGTGTGGTGGATAGCCGGGGAGAGGTTTATCATTCCGGTTCTTCGGGCAGTAAAAACTAAAAGTGTTTATTAGCAAGGATCAATTACAAAATGCTGAAGCATATGAAAAAGATAGTTATCAGTAGTGCCCTGTATTTGTTTGGCTCTGCATTTTGTACCGCCCAGGATATCACTCCGGCGCCTGCAGATAAAGCAGTGGTTTATTTTGTGAGGCCTTCTTCGTTTGGGTTTGCCATCAACTTTAGTTATTTCGACAGCGCCAGGCTGATCGGGAAATTCAATGGGACAGGTTATATCCGTTATGAGTGTGATCCCGGTACGCATCTTTTTTGGGCCCGGTCGGAAAACAAGGACTTTGTTGAAGCCGATGTGGAAGCGGGCAAGATCTATTTTTTAGAAGCGATCCCTCAAATGGGAGGCATCAAGGCGGGTGTAAGACTGGCACCGGTTGATCCAAAGAGTCAAAAAAAGATGGAAAAGCTATTAAAGTTTCTGAATAAAAAATCGCCTGAATCTTTTACACCTGAACAACTGGAAGAAGAACAAAAAAAGATGGATGACGTGATAAAAAGAGGACTGGAGAAGTACCTGCAGGAAAAAGAAGCAGGAAATAAAGTGGAGCGGCTGGAACGAACGATGTATTATGGGAGCCAATAATTTTCTTCCGGTGGCCCACAACAGGAATTTACTACATTCGGTTCATGAAGTCGTTAAAAATTGCAGTAACTGCTTATTTCTTCTTTCTGCTGCCCGTACTATATGGGCAAAAATCAACAACCACTCAAGGGAAATTATTTATTATCGGTGGAGGCGACCGTCCACCTTCTCTTATGCAAAAGATGATGGATGCAGCTTCATTGAAAAAGGAAGATTATGTAGTGGTGCTGCCAATGTCCGGAGAAAACCCGGATACTTCTTTCTACTATTTCAAAGCCGATCTGCAATCAGTTTGTACTAACTCCATTGTGAACCTGAATTTTACTAAAGCCAATGTAAACAATACCAGCCGGCTGGATTCATTGAGAAAAGCCCGGCTTATTTTTATTACAGGTGGCGACCAGGACCGGTTCATGTCAGTAGTGGTGAACACTCCCGTGTATGATGCTATTCATTTTGCTTACCATAATGGCAGCACCATTGCCGGTACCAGTGCAGGCGCTGCTGTAATGAGCCGGCACATGATCACCGGAAACCAGCTTACAGATACGGTTTACCGGTCAACTTTTCCAAAAGTGGTGGATCAAAACATTGAAATTAAAACGGGGCTGGGGCTACTCACCAATTGTATCATCGATCAGCATTTTATTGTAAGGAGCCGGTATAACAGGTTGTTATCAGCACTGGCAAAATTTCCTGCACTTGCTGGTATTGGTGTGGATGAGGCAACAGCTATCGTTGTGAATGGAAATACTATTACGGTTGCCGGGAGCGGCCAGGTGGTGGTAATGCGGAACCCGCAGCAAATACAAATAACCAGTAAGGGGCTGATCAAACTGAAAGGATTAGAATTCAGCATTTACACAGAGGGAGACCAGTTTAGCATTACTCCTGTAAAACGCCAGGAAGGTATTCCGGAGCAATAGTTAAAAAATTAAACAGGTATGCTTGCAGAGACCGGCAAGATGCCGGGGTAAAACAAAAAGGGCAACCGCTTTTACGCAGTTGCCCCATGAATCATTACATCACCGGCTCTTTTTTTTCTGTTTTTTTCTTATCAAACAGTTTTTCCAGCAGATCAGGTACTTTTTCAAAGGCAGCACTTAAACCTTTACTTGTACGGGTTGAAATAAAAGAGATCTGGTCGCCACGGGTAGTGAGAAAACCAAGTGGTTCCACTCCCATACCACCACCAGCACCGCCGCCAATTCCTTCACCTTTGCCTTTGCCCGGTGCATCGCCATGACCTTCACCAGCACCATAGCCAAGTCCCATTCCAAATTTCATTACCGGTACGCAGGTAAACTCTCCGAGTTGAAAAGATTGTCCTACTACAGTTTCTGTCTTTGCTTCTGTTTTCAGAAAATCAGTGAGTTGTTTTACGGTTTCTTCTAAGTTGAATGCCATAACATAAATTTTATAGGTTAAAAAAAGGGGTTTATCTTAAAAAAGCATAGATCATTTTCCAGGGCCTGTTCCTTATCTGCAAAACCAGGTAATTCTCGTCCCTGAAATTTATATCCAGGTGTTTAAAAGCGTACGGTAAAAAGTTCATAGGGTAGAGTTGTGCATTACGGGTATAGTCGCCTGTATCTATGGCCAGCCGCCACTCCGTTACCCGGAATGTTCTCAATACCCGGATCATCTTCAGCATTGTTTTCTTTCCGTTCTTTTTTCGTTTCCTTTTTGGTGCAGCAACTTTTTCAGGCCGCGGTTTGCTTTTCATTTCTGAAAGGCAAATGGTTTTACGAAAAAAGAGTACCTGCATGCTCAACCTCCAGTCTCCGTCATACCAGATCCGCATTTTCCCAATACTTCTCCACCGGAAACTTGCCTGTGGCACCCTGGTATCCACTTCCAGCAGCAGCGGTGCGATCAGCAACCAGCAGAGAATTAGAACCAGGAACGCTGCAATACCAATCAACCAGATCATATAGCAAAGGTGAGTGCACTACGGAAGCGAAGTGTATGACCTGTATCAGTATTTATACTGATTATAAAGAAGGAGGAAGTATAAAGCGGCCTGCTTTCTCCGGGGAGTGTCTTCCTTTGAAATTCACCTATTATTTAAGCGGGGGTATCAATTGTAACCTTTCTGTTACCTCGTGCGTCGGGTGGGAGTCGCTGACATGGGATTTCAGACAAGCGGTTGTTTTGACCGGTTATCATATTTCCTCATGAGCAGCTATTTGTATTATATAACTTCAAAAAAACAGGAACCATGAAAAATTTCTTCCTCTTTCTTTTTTGTATACTGGGTATGGTATCTGCCCGCACACAGGAAGGTCACCTGGTGACAGCTGCGTCCTCCGGAACATCGATTGAAAAACTCACGGCTGCGGATTGGCAGTCGGACCTGAAGTTTTTGCAGGAGACCGTACATAAGGACTATGCCTTTTTATTTAAGAAAGTAACGGCTGCTGCTTTTGATGCAGAAGTGGACAAATTGTACAAAGCAATGCCGGCCATGCAAAATCATGAAAGGATGGCTGGTCTTGCCCGGATCGTTTCCCTGTTCAAGTATGGCCATACCAGCATAGGATGGAGGCAGGGACCATTTAAGTATTCTGTGGCCCCGGTAAATTTTTATTGGTTCAGCGACGGAATATATGTGGAAGGCACAGATAAGAAGTACGCCAATATAGCTGGTGCAAAGCTGGTAAAAGTGGAAGGCGTACCGCTGCGGCAGGTACTGGAAGCGATAAAGCCATTGGTGCCAGCAGAAAATGAGCAATACTTTAAAGGATATGGATTGGATTTTCTTACCATCCCGGAAGCGTTACATGCACAGGGTGTGGCCAAAGAATTGAAGACAACGGTGACCTATACTTTTGAAAAAGACGGAAAGATGATGGAACAAACTGTAACGTCCATTCCCTCCTTTCATTTGCCCCGGACATATGGGTTTGCCATACCCGGCACGGATTGGGTGAGTATTAGAGATACTAAAAGCACTCCGTATTACCTGAAAAACCTGGACAAAAATTATTACTTCGAATACCTGCCGGAACGCAAGACGGTGTATGTGCGCCAGAGCCAGGTGCTGGATGACCCGCAGGAATCCATTGCTGCTTTTTATAAAAAAGTATTTGAGTTTGTTGATAAAAATGAAGTGGAACGCCTGGTACTGGATGTGCGCCTGAATGGTGGCGGGAATAATTATAAGAACAAACCTGTGATCACCGGTATCGTAGAAAGTAAAAAGATCAATAAACCGGGAAGATTATTTGTGATCACCGGGCGGCGTACTTTTTCTGCCTGCCAGAACCTGGTCAATGAGCTGAGCAATTATACCAACGCATTGTTTGTGGGAGAGCCTACAGCAGAGAATATCAATTTTTATGGTGACACCCGCAGGGTAGAGTTGCCAAAAACAGGGATACCTGTATTTCTTTCTTTTGCCTGGTGGCAGGATAAACCTCAATGGGAGAATGCAGACTGGACAGCTCCGCAACTGGCGGTGGATATGAGTATAGAGGAATATAAAACCAATAAAGACCCGGTATTGCAAACCTGTCTTGATTTTTCTGAAAAGGATGTCGTACTGGACCCTGTGGGCCGGTTACGGGAATTATTTTTAGCCGGCAAGCGGGATGAAGTGGAAAAGGAAGCTAAAAAGATGGTGACGGACCCCCGGTACCGGTATATGGATTTTGAAACAAAGATCAATGATGCAGGATATAATATGCTGAACGGAAATCAACTGGAAGCAGCCCTTTATGTGTTTCAACTGAATACACAACTGTTTCCAAAATCAGCCAATGCGTGGGATAGCCTGGCGGAGGCCTTCTGGAAGTCAAAACAAACCGATAAGGCAAAAGAATATTATACTAAAGCGATTGAACTGGACCCAAATGGTGTTACCGGTGAAAATGCCCGGAATATGCTGAAGAAGATACAGGTGGAAAAAGGGAATTAGATCGTTTATAGCGGTAACCCGATGGAAGAGGTATAGTATAATACAGATCATGTAAGGCCCGGAGGGCTGAAATGTCAGTAGCAGAAAAAACAAATTTGATCAAATGTTACGGAGCTCCGTAGGAGCGATAGGTAAAATATTTCGCCCCTACGGGGCTACAGAGAATC
>JBEBIF010000802.1:0-1023 GCA_040080515.1 Chitinophagaceae bacterium
AGGTAGCTACCGCTACCCGGGTCGATATACAGAAGGAATGATTGCATCACAGGTAACTTAAATTTGTTTTTGGAGATAAAGTTAACAATGTTTCGTACATGAGTTTAATGGTATTTTCAATATCGTCCCGGTGCAGCATCTCTACGGTAGTGTGCATATAGCGCAGCGGAATGGAAATCAATACGGATGGGCAACCATCATTTGAATAAGCAAAGGAATCTGTGTCGGTCCCGGTACTTCTGCTAAGGGCTCTCCATTGTACTGGAATTTTTTTATCAGCAGCCACTTTCTCCACATGAGCAAGTAATTTGTTGTGCACAGCCGGGGCGTATGAGAGAGACGGCCCCTTGCCGGTACTAATATCACCTTCAATATTTTTACTGATCATTGGGGTGGTAGTGTCATGTGTCACATCAGTAACAATGGCAATATCTGGTTTTATTCTCCTGGCTATCATTTCGGCACCACGAAGTCCGATTTCTTCCTGCACGGCATTCACTACATATAATCCGAAAGGCAGTTTCTTTTTATTTTCTTTCAACATTCTGGCAACTTCGGCAATCATAAAACCACCAATCCGGTTATCAAAAGCACGGCCAACATAATTACCATTGGCCAGTTCATCAAAACCATCCTGGTAAGTAACAACTGCACCGATATGAATACCCAATGCTTCTACTTCTTTCTTTTTCCTGGCACCGCAATCCAACCAAAGATTATCAGTTCTTGGTACTGGCTCTTTTTGGTCGGGATTACCGATTCTTGTATGTATTGCGGGCCAGCCAAATACTGCCTTAACGGGTCCTTTTTTGCCATGAATAAGCACTCTTGATGCTGGTGCAGTTTGGTGATCAACCCCGCCATTTCTTTTGAGGTAGATTAATCCTTCCGGGGTAACATAATTTACAAACCAGCTTATTTCATCAGCATGTGCTTCTATTACTATTTTAAATTTGTTTTCAGGGTTGATCACGGCAACAGCAGTTCCATAAGGATCCACATAATGTGTATCCACATAAGGCT
>JBEBIF010000803.1:0-1020 GCA_040080515.1 Chitinophagaceae bacterium
GGCTAAAAGCCCGGGAATATGGGGAGACACGGCACCGGTGGCTGAAGCCAACGGCAAGTCTCGGAGACCATCGACCAACGGGGCATTTTTCGTCCTCGGACCGCCTGTCCGACACCCATCTGATCCGTGGTGCCGTGCATCTCCACTGTGCACTTTTAGGCAAGCTTAGCTTCCGTCTCGAGCTGCGATCGTAAAGGTTATCGTGTATTCAGCGCTGGGATTGGAAGCAGATGAGGTGAGATCTACAGTAACTGTATATTTGCCGGTTTTTTCTAACGGACCTTGTGAGTTACCTTCTGCATCTTCAATTCTTAACACTCCATCCGGATCCGCGACCGTATAAACCGCATGGGGAGCCGATCCGGCCCCATTCGCTTCGAATTGAATGTAGAACATTTGCCCCTCATTTGCATTAAGCGTGTATTTCTGCTGCCCATTTTTACCACTCATTTGGCATTTGAAAGTTTGACCAGACGTGCCTTTCTTGAAATTCACAGCAGTTGTCGGTTGGCAGCCCTTTGTGATCGCGGAGTCATTTTCTTTGACAGTTTCCGCCTTATTCGTATTTCCCACTTTAGCGGGATCACTTTCATTCGATGATCTTCGTTTTAATTCCAACTCTTTTTCTTTGAGAGCCAACTCCTTTTCCTTTAACTCTAGATCCTTTGAATTGCCAGTTCCCAAATAACCTAGTTGTTTTAATTTATCAGCTCCCAAAAATCCTGCTACAGAAAGCAACAACAGGATTATCAGCACGGTTAATGCCAGTTTCAATTTCGAAGTCCCCTTCGATCCGTTTTCCTTTAATCCCAGCTCTTTTTCTTTCAGAGCCAACTCCCTTTCCCTTAACTCTAATTCCTTTGAATCAAACATAATTATCTCCTCGATTGCCTGAGCGCGCGTATTGAATTTGCAGCAGAGTGTATTACTTACCTTTAAGTCTCATCAATAAATAGATTTAAGACCCACCCCTTCTGACCATTTTCCAACTGGACGTTTTTCATGGTGTAATACCCCCCC
>JBEBIF010000804.1:0-1019 GCA_040080515.1 Chitinophagaceae bacterium
GTTAAAGACAGGTTCAAAGCAAAAGCTGATATCGTTGCTGTTGAAATTAAAGACTTACTGAAAGAACACGGCAATAAAGTGATTGGCGAAGTAACGCTTTCACAAATATACCAGGGTATGCGGGGCATTACCGGCCTGGTTTCTGAAACATCTTTACTGGATGCACAGGAAGGCATCCGTTTCCGTGGATATTCAATTCCGGAGTTGCGGGAAAAATTAGCCAAAGCTCCGGGCGGGGATGAGCCATTGCCGGAAGGTTTATTTTACCTGATGCTGGTAGGTGAGTTGCCATCTGAAGACGATGTACATCATCTTAGTTCGGTTTGGCAGCGACGCAGCCATGTACCTAATCATGTTTTTGCAACGATTGAAGCATTACCGGTTAGCACACACCCGATGACACAGTTTGTGGTAGCAGTGATGGCTTTGCAAACGGAATCTCATTTTTCAAAGCAGTATGCTGCCGGGATGAATAAGAAAGATTACTGGGAAGCCATCTTTGATGATGCAATGGATTTGATAGCCCGGTTACCACGGGTTGCAGCATATATATATCGCAGAAAGTATAAGAACGGCGTACATATACAACCTAATGGATTGTTGGATTGGGCAGGCAACTTTGCCCACATGCTGGGGTTTGAAGATGAAAGTTTCAAAGAACTGATGCGGTTGTATATGACTATTCATGCCGATCATGAAGGTGGTAATGTGTCTGCACATACTACCCACTTAGTTGGTTCTGCGTTAAGTGATCCTTATTTAAGTTATGCTTCCGGCATGAATGGTTTAGCAGGTCCTTTGCACGGCCTTGCCAATCAGGAAGTAATTAAATGGATATTTGAAATGAGGGAGTCATTAAAAACAGAATCACCTTCCAAAGAACAGATTGCAGAATATGTAAAGAAAACTTTGAGTGAAGGGAAAGTGGTACCGGGTTATGGTCATGCGGTGCTGCGCAAAACCGACCCAAGGTTTGAATCACAAATGGAATTTGGAAAAAAACATATGCCAAATGATCC
>JBEBIF010000805.1:0-1018 GCA_040080515.1 Chitinophagaceae bacterium
GTGGAAAGAAGCCGCACCACTTCTATCGGCTACTTGCACCAGGACCTGCTGAGTTTTGATACCAATGATTCCATTCTGCAAGTGGCGCTCAGTGCTTTTGAACGGGTGCAACAACTGGAAAAAGAAATTGAAGAGATCGGAAAAGAACTGGAACGGACAGGTGATGAAAAAACATTGCTGGAATACACCGATCGCCTGCATGAATTAGAAACGCTGGGCGGTTATAACATTCACCACAAGACGGAAGAAGTGCTGCAGGGGCTTGGGTTTTCCAATGCTGATCTGAACCGGCCTTATAAAGAATTCAGCGGGGGATGGAGAATGAGGGTACTGCTGGCAAAAATGATCTTACAGCAGCCCGATCTTTTGTTACTGGATGAACCTACCAACCACCTTGACCTTCCCTCCATCGAATGGCTGGAAAAATACCTGCTGCATTACCAGGGTTCGGTTGTGATCGTAAGTCATGATAAATATTTTCTGAACCGGATGGTGACGAAGATCGTGGAAGTATATCAGCAGCAGCTGCATATCTACAATGGCAACTTTGATTATTTTGAAAAAGAAAAGGCCATCCGTATTGAAATGCAGCAAAAGGCATACGAGAACCAGCAGGATTATATCCGTCAGAATGAGCGGCTGGTAGAACGTTTCAGGGCCAAAGCCAGTAAAGCAGCGATGGCGCAGAGTATTATTAAAAAGCTGGACAAACTGGAACGTATTGAAGATGCGGAACTGGAGCGGCCGAATATCCGCATCAACTTCCGGGTGGATAAAACACCGGGACGGGTGCTGGTGGAATTGCATCATGTTTCCAAGGCGTTTGGTGATAATGTGATCATCGAAAACTCTTCTGTTGAAATAGACCGGGGCGATAAAATTGCACTGATAGGAGCTAATGGTAAAGGAAAATCCACTTTGCTCCGTATCATTGCCGGAGTAGAAAACTTTAGCAAAGGCCAACGAAAGTGGGGCCACAATGTGGAAGAAAGTTTTTATGCCCAGCACCAGCTGGAAG
>JBEBIF010000018.1:0-21155 GCA_040080515.1 Chitinophagaceae bacterium
TAAAGAGATGACCTTGAAGGATGCGCTGAAGATCATCAAGGGGCCTAAAGACGGGGCCACTAATTATTTTAAAGAAAAGACAATAGAAAAACTAATTGCTGCTTTTTCACCTTCTGTCAAATCATCACTTGACAGTGCCAATGCCACAAAGTATTATTCAGATATTGTAACTACTTATAATAAACTGCCCACAACGTTTAAGAAAATAAATCCTGATCTTACTTCTTATGTAGTAGGCAAAGCAGTGGATGCCTTGTTTGATCAGGTGGCAAAAGAAGAAGCCAGCATCAGGGAAAACCCACTGGCCCGAACATCTGATATACTTAAGAAAGTATTTGGTGGAAAATAGAAACCTATTCCGGAAACACACTCCAGAATAATAATACAACCCTTCTGCGGGGATCATCTATTGTGTAATCAGTTGCTTTCCCAACAGGTATGGCATCCCCCTTTCCTTCGGTGACGAACATGATATTGCGTACACTGCCGCCCATTGTTGACCGGTCTTTGGTGTATTTCTGAAAGAGTTCTATTACTGCGGCGGCCCTTTTCCTGGATAATTCCTTATTTAGTTCTTTATTATCCGGGTTAGCCCCGCTCAGTCTCACCCCTTCCACCAATGCTTTATAAAGAGGGGTACCTTCTGTAATAGACGTTCCGTCGGCATATCCTTTTGCTGTAATGACCAGCGACAAAGGAAAGTCGGGATATTTTTGGGTGAACATATCAATTTCTTTTGCTGCCGGTTCAAAGAACTTGCCGATAGCATCTGATACTTCCTGGGCAACGGTGTACTTACCTGGTTGAAACAATACGTCCTGGTCGAGCTTTACCACCATATTCCGGTTAATAAGGTCGTTGATGAAGTTTACTTTATCATTGATAAGTTTAGAAATGACTTGCGAAAGAACAAGAGTTTTCTTCAGTTTGTTCCAATCTTCTCTTTCCACCACCGTATTGCCGATAAGTATGGAGTTCTGAGCTACCAGTTTATCAATTTCAGCAGTGGTAACGCCAATATATTTCCTGATCCGGTTGTTGGCAGTATCATCTATTTCATTTTGATCCAGTTTGGCCTGGCGTTTTGCATCAAGCTCTTTTAATTTTCTGCTATGTTG
This sequence comes from Chitinophagaceae bacterium, assembly GCA_040080515.1. Classification (GTDB taxonomy): domain Bacteria; phylum Bacteroidota; class Bacteroidia; order Chitinophagales; family Chitinophagaceae; genus JJ008. The sequence continues at coordinate 1,119 of JBEBIF010000018.1, forward strand.
CTCCAATTGGCTGTCCAGTATAGCTAACTGCTGTTTATGAGTAGTGGCTTTTTGTTGCGGTACACAGGAAAAAAAGCAAACAGAAAGGAGAAGTACCGGCAGAAGAAATAGTGTGCAGTGTTTACGCATAAGACAAGTGTTTAACCACCTGATTAAAGATAAAAAACTATTCTGTTTTCTTCAAGTTTAATATGTCATATACAAAGAACATAAACTAAGAAAACCGGCTTTAGAATGATGATTTGGAGCAGTTTAGTTTTCCGGTATTTCAATTTCAGGCCGTTGTCAATAATACCTGCCAGGCCTCTTTTACACTGCCGGTGTCAAGGAGTTTGGCAGCATAGGTATGCAGTTCTTTTTCCAACTCACCCGGATTGATGCTGTAGTATTGGATGATCTGTTTCAGGTGGTCATCATCAAAGGAAGGTTCAATAACCGGCAGGTCATGCACATTAGCAAGCTGTCCAAGATGATTGCCGGACAAAACTTTACTCTTTCGGATGGCAACCGGTAAAGCATCAATCCCAATACCCAGTTTTGTATTCGGCTTTTCTACCTGGAAGAGATTGGTTTCATTTACAACACAATACCAATCACCACCCAGCCTTGCCACATGGTTTATTTTTCGCTGGTCAAGTTTTTTATTGTCATCTAATAATGCATCATCAATATGAATGCGCAACACTTCGCAGATCACCAGGTTGCCGGCGCCACCTTCGGTGCCCAGGGGTTTTACTTCAAGTACTTTGCATTCCATTTTCACTTTACTTTCTTTTACCATAGGCGGCTTTACTATGATAGCGGCTTCTTCTGTAAAGCCTGCTTTTGCAAACTCATTCACTTCTTTTGGAAATTCGCAACTGGCCAATGATGTTTGTTGCACCATATCATATGTAACGATATTGATGACCACTTCCGGAACTTCCAGTACATTTTGTAAAGTATGCTTCGTAGTATTATCCCTCACCCTTCTCGCAGGAGAAAAAATAACAATGGGGGGATTAGATGAAAACAGGTTAAAAAAACTGAACGGGCTGAGGTTAACATTACCTGCCTTATCAATAGTGGAGGCGAAGCAAATCGGTCTTGGTGCCACCACATGCTGCAGATAGTATTGTTTTTCGGCGGGAGTTAAATTAGATAGATCTAAGGTCATATCGAGTTACGGGTTATGAGTTATGGGTTACGGGATTTAGATTTCCTTTCATCGGCGATCTTCTGTTTTACCTTTTTTATTAACTCACCTATCTGGCGTCCTAACTGCCGGGCTTCTTCTGTAAGAGCGAGACCTGTACTTTCGTCAATATACTTTAAACGTTTTATGAAAAGCACTTTGTTGCGGGTTTCACCACAAGATCCTTTCGCTATTCGTAGAAAACGATGAAAATCGGGGTTGTTATTGTACTCAAAGCCTTCAGCAATATTATCGGAAATAGAAAGGGAAGCGCTTTTCAATTGATCTTTGAGCGTAAAATCTTTGACTATAAATTTATTTGAGTCAGCCAATTGATAAATTTTTACAGCTAATTCCTGGGCTTTTTGCCAGATAATTAAATCTTCAAAGGAGGATATCTTGTTTGCCATTAAAGAGTATTTATATAATAGGGTATTCTCGTAACTCATAACTCGTAACTCATAACTTTTTAAGAGCAAGTATTGAAAAATCACTCTCTTCCGCAACAATAGTATTGCTCAGTATGCCCAACCCACCAATCTCCATTTCCACCACGTCATTCGGTTGCAACCATTGCTCAGGATAGTTAGGGTCATTCAGTTTGCCGGTTCCATTCAGTTCCAAAAAACAGCCCGTGCCTACAGTGCCGCTGCCGATCACATCTCCGGGATAGAGTGTGACTCCATAAGAAGCCCGTTCAATGATCTCTGCAAAGGTCCAGTCCATATCCCCAAGATTGCCGTCGCTTACAGGTTTGCCATTTACCCGGCATTGCATTCGCAGGTTCCAACCCTTACCTGTATGATTTTCTTTTGCGGGTACTTCAAAAGGCTGCAGTTCGTCCATTGTAACCAGCCAGGGTCCGATGACAGTGGAAAAATCCTTTCCTTTTGCAGGGCCAAGATTTAATAACATTTCTTCCATCTGTAATCTTCTTGCACTCATATCATTCATGATCATAAGGCCACCAATATATTCATCTGCTTCGGCTGCTTTGATATTTCTGCCATGTTTACAAATAACGATCGCCGCCTCCAGTTCAAAGTCTAATTTTTCAAAATGGTCGGGCATGCATTGAATATCACCCGGGCCCTGTATGCTGTGATGATTGGTAAAATAAAAGATCGGGTATTGATCAAATTCCGGGATCATCTCTGCTTTGCGGTTTCTTCTTGCTGCAGCCACATGCTGACGAAAGGCATATCCATCCCGGCAACTGGTGGGAAAAGGAACAGGGGCCAGCAACTGCATATCTTTTAAAGGCACGCCTTTGTTGCTGGTTCGGGTGCCTTCTTTCAGCAGCATCTCACCGGCCTGTGCTGTCGGGAAACTGTCTTCCCAATAATTTAAAAACATGCTCATCGTGCCCGGAAGGTCGGGGTGCAGCACTTCCATATCATAAACCATGTCGTTTATCAATACACCAAGCTGTTCATGTTCATCTTTCAGGTAGGTAACCAGTTTCATATTATTTTTTTAAAACGAACTTTTGAAAAAAAATCAACGCTGCTAAGGTAGTTATTTTGCCTGCATCCGCTTTTAGAGAAACCCGTCATTTTCAGGGGATTGCCCGCTTCTCTCCCCTTGATTAAGATCAGGTTAAAATCCGGGTTACCAGTTGTTTTCTCCAAGCCGGTTTTCTATATCTTTGCCCCATGCAATTCGAGAAGATCAATAATAAAGGGCAGGCCCAGTTATTTAAAAACCCCTACCTGGAAATGCTCACTAAAACGCATCCGCTGGTTATCTGGGGTATGTACACACCGGTTATGGTCTGGATGGCGTATTATAGTGGCACCATTGGGTACACAACGGGCAGAATTGCACTTACTTTTTTAGGTGGTATGTTCTTCTGGACCTTCTTTGAATACCTGGCACACCGGTTTTTATTTCATATGATAGCCAATAGCGGCAGGGCCAAGAGGTTTATTTATACATTACACGGTAATCATCATCACTATCCCAGGGATAAGCAACGATTGTTTATGCCACCTGTTCCAAGCCTGATCCTTTCATCGGCAATTTTTGGGCTGATGTACCTCGTGTTGGGTCAGCGGGCATTTATGTTTTTCCCGGGCTTCCTGCTGGGATATCTTATGTATGGCACCATGCACTACGCCATACATGCCTGGAACCCGCCTTTTAAATGGATGAAAGGATTGTGGAGAAACCATCACCTGCATCATTATAAAAATGAACACAATGGGTATGGAGTAAGTTCTACCATCTGGGACCACGTCTTCGGCACCATGTTCGATCTTAAAAAAGAAAAAGAAGACAAAGAGAAAGTAAAGGAACTGATGTTTGAGAAGAAAGAGAAATCTTAAACATGACTATTGGTAGTTCATTTTTCCGGAGCATCTTTATTTAGTAAGTATGCCATTTCTCAAACTTTTTACATCCCTTATTTTAATAGTACTGTTTGCCGCCTGCAAGCCTGGTAAGAAGGAAGCGGCTGTTGTTCCCTTTTTGTCTGCAACAGAAGCCGTGCAACTGAACCAGGTTGTATATAAGGGTAATGTAAAGGAGGCGTTTGCCAGGTATGCGCCAGACTATGAAGTTATTTTTGTACCGGAGGCTGTTAATGGCAACTATGCCATCATTACAAAAAGAAAAACCGTTGAGCAATATGCATTGGTGATCCGGGGCTCTGTAATGGAATTTAGCAACGAAGGATTTCAAAATTTTATTCTGCAGGACTTCAATATATTCCGGATAAAAACATGGCCATATACCGACAGCATAAAGGAGGCCTATATCAGCCTTGGTGCCAGCATCGGATTTCAAAATTTATTGCAACTAAAGGATATCAGCAGCGGATTGACGATCAAAGAGTTTATTGAACAAAAAATTTCGGCTGGTGCAAGCATAGTGATCACCGGGCACAGCTTGGGTGGAAACCTGGCCTATCCATTTGCCGGGTACCTGAAAAAAGAATTGCCAGCTGATAAAAGGAATCTTCAGTTGATCACCTTCGGCGCACCCGCTGCGGGTAATGCAGCTTTTGTAAAAGATATCGAAGGGAAATTTCCTGATGCGGAGCGCTATGCAGCCAACAGGGATATTGCGGTAGTGTTTCCAGATATAAAAAAAATAGGAGAGCTGGCGAAGATCACGGGGCTTGATAGTGTACTGCAATTGAGCCAACTGAGTATAAAAGGCCTGGATGCCAATAATCTTTTAAATATTGCCGGAGAGCTGCTCAGAAAGACCGATGTGATAAATGAAGCAAATGAGTATGTTCAAAGTAAAAAACATCTCCGGGTACTGACAAGCAAAGAAGATTCTCTTTTAAATACTACAGCACTGTCAGCCGAAGCGATCTTTGCCAGGGCGTATTTGTTTCATAAAATTGATGCTTATGCTGCGTTGTTAGGTGGAAAACCGCTGGACGACTAAAAGCAGCATTACCATTTTTCCTCATCAGGTATATTGTCGTTTGTATCAAACGTATTCCTGCTTTCAATTTTTTGTTGCTGTCGTTCAATGATCAGTTCAGCGATCAATGCTGCTGCATTTTCTCCCGCAGATTTGTCGAGCAGGTTTCTCATTCTTGTTTCATCCACATCAATACGATAGAGATAATAGACCAGTTTTTCAAAATCGGTATTGATCAGGTGATTGATATAGGCGGAAAGTTGATCTTTTAATTCTTCCGGGGAAATGGAAGCGGGCAAGCTGATCTCAAGTGACTGGTTAATATCAGGAACTAAATCTTCGTGCATCAGTGGTTAAATTTTTTCCATCACCCCAAGACCAAATAAAGCAAAATCATATTTCACCGGGTCTTGCGGATCCAAAGTTCGCAGATAATTGGTTAGTTCCAATGCAGCCTGCCAATCTGTTTGTTTTCTTTTAAGAATTTGAAGCCGTTTTGCCACACGGGACACATGCAGGTCTATGGGGCAGATAAGGTCAGCCGGAGATACTTTTTCCCAGATGCCAAAATCAATACCCTTGTCATCCTGCCGTACCATCCACCGGAGAAACATATTGAGACGTTTGCAACTGGATTTTCTTTCAGGAGTGGCAATATGTTTTTTTGTTCTGCCGGGAATATGTTCCAGTGAAAAGAAATAGTGATGGAAGTACTTTAATGCCGTTTCCACAATCGGAGTCTCTCTCCCCTCTCCATTTATGGAGAGGGGTTGGGGGTGAGGTATAAATGCTGTTTCCAGGCTTTTGTGTTTTACATAATGCTGCCGGAAGAATTCGATAAAATACAAAAGGTCGGTGGTGTTAAAGGTCCGGTGTTTAAATGTGGTCAGTCGTTTCAGGTCGGCAGGATGATGCTGTAAACAAAATTCATATGGCGCATTATCCATCAGCTCCATTAGCTCTTTTGCTTTATTGATGATAGTGGTACGATTGCCCCAGGCAAACACGGCAGCGAAGAGACCGGCAATTTCAATATCCTGTTTTTTTGAAAATAAATGCGGAATGGAAATAGGATCGTCTTTTATAAAAGAAGGCTGATTGTACAAATCAACCTTCGCATCTAAAAAACCTTTTAATTCTTTTTCTTTCATTATGGCATCATCCTATTGCTTTTTTCAAATCTTCAACCAGGTCTTCTGCATCTTCAATACCTACACTTAACCGTATCAGGGAATCACTCAACCCGTTCCTGGTCCTCTCTTCTCTTGGAATAGAAGCATGCGTCATACTCGCCGGATGGTTGATCAGCGATTCTACACCACCCAGGCTTTCTGCTAATGAAAATAAATGGGTGGATGATAATACCCGCTTCGCCTCTTCCACACTATCGTTCTTTAATTCAAAAGAGATCATACCACCAAAATCACTCATTTGTTTTTTTGCTACAGCATAGCCGGGATGATCTTCAAAGCCGGGCCAATACACTTTACTAACCTTGGGGTGATTGCGCAACCAGTTGGCAATGATCTTTCCATTTTCACAATGGGCCTTCATCCTAATGCCTAATGTTTTTATTCCTCTTAAAACGAGGAAACAATCCATCGGGCCTGGCACAGCGCCACAGCTTTTTTGCAGGAAATATAGTTTTTCCCGGAGGTCTTTGTCGTTCATCATCAATGCGCCCTGTATCACATCGCTATGGCCACCCAGGTATTTGGTGGCAGAATGCATGACGATGTCGGCGCCGAGATCTAATGGATTTTGTAAGGCTGGAGAGGCAAAAGTATTATCAACTGCCAGTAAGATATTCTTTGGTTTGGCAATAGCCGCTACTGCAGCTATATCTGTAATGTTCATTAATGGATTGGTAGGTGTTTCAATCCAAATGAGTTTGGTTTTGTCAGTTACTGCATTTTTTATGTTGCCGGCATTGGTGGTGTCGACATAAATGAACTTAATACCAAACTTTTCAAACACTTTAGTAAACAGGCGGTAAGAACCCCCATACATATCATTGCCACAGATCACTTCATCTCCGGGGCCTAATAATTTAATAACAGCATCTGTTGCTGCCACACCACTGCTGAAAGCCAGTGCATACTGCGCATTTTCAATCACGGCATATGCATCTTCCAGTGCCTTGCGGGTGGGGTTTTGGCTGCGGGCATATTCATACCCTTTATTTACCGCAGGAGCTTCCTGCACATATGTGCTCGTTTGATAGATCGGGGTCATGATCGCTCCTGTACTTGGGTCGGGAACCATACCGGCATGAATGTATTTTGTAGCTGCTTTCATATTAAAATAGTAAGGTGCAAAGATGAGGAATATTATACTAACTGGTCTTATTTATAGTACACCTGTTAAGGGCTCACCGGCCACTTATCAGGAATTAATTTCCTTTAACAGTTGTTTAACCGGCCTTGTCTTGATTAAAGAATTCATGCCTGGGGTAATAATATTTCGTTCTTAATTCCTTTTACAGGTGCTTCAATGCAGTTTGATTTTTGGTGATCAATTTTTTGCGGCGATCCCTGTTGCCGCTTGTTCAAAACTCCTTGTTTTGAGTACTGTATGCAAATACCTTTAGGATAGATCATTAACCATTAAACCTTTTAGCCATGAAAAAAGTACTATTTGCCGCCGGGCTGCTGCTGTACGTTACAGCTGTTTTTGCCGCTGATCCTCCCGAAGTATCCGAAAAAGTTCTGAATGCTTTTAAACAAACCTTTTATAATCCAAAGGAAGTAGCGTGGTATGCCGGCGATAATGGAGGCTATGAAGTTTATTTTAAGTGTGGTGATATAACGTCAAAAGTTTGGTACGACAAAGAAGGCAATATTACCACTGCCTATCGGTACTATAGTGAATCCAGCCTGCCTCCCGTCATCCTTGGGAAAATAAAAATGAAATACAATGATAAAACAGTCTTTGGGGTTACCGAAATATCCAATGATACCGGGGTGTATTACTATGTGAAGCTTGAAGATGCAAAGAACTGGATCACCATTAAAGCGGATGCGCTGGGTGTCCTAGAAGTATATGAAAAGCTCAGGAAGGCCTGAAGCACTAATAATTGCTGAAACAGGTAACGGAGTAATCGTTCAGCCGCATTTTAAAATTGCGGCTGATTTCGTTAATGGCATTGCAACTTACTTATGAGTCTGAAGACACTTCCTATCTGAATAAATTGGCTGCCGATAAATACCGCCAGTCGAAATTGTCGGCTTCATGTGCTGATAGCGGTGTGACGGGCTTATTTAAGATATCCGGCTTCAGAATTTTTTCATTCACCAGTTTTCGTTTGGATTCCTGGATAGCGTCTTTCATAACGGCTGTTTCCATCCAGTTTTTTTGAGGCGGTTCAAAGCCTGTTTTATCCCGTCGCCAGGTTATAATATCAGGTAGTCTGCTCTTCATGGTTTCCCGTAATATCCATTTTGTCCAGCCCTTGCGGATCTTGAAATGAGCGGGTAAAGAGAAAATGAATTCCACTAATTCATGCGAAAGAAAAGGTAGTCGTACCTCTCTTCCATGGGCCATGGAATTTCTGTCGGCATACCGGAGCAGCTCTTCCAGTCCATGTGTACAAGTATTAAAATATAAAACACCGTTCAGGTCAAAATACTCCGGGGGTGTATAATAGGCCTCTTTGCTTTGTAATCTTATAAAATCCCTGGTGAGATCATCATGGCGAATGGCTTTTAATAAATATTGCCGCTCCATCACCACACTGGCAAATGCCGGGAAATAAGCGGCGATCATATTTTTATAATTAAACGATTCATTGATGCCAAGCTCCCTGGCTGCAGCCACCTCTTTGCTTTTTCGCAATTTTCTGTTACGGAATAATTCCTGCCAGTACCATTTATAGTATTTATGATAACCCGCCAGCGTTTCATCAGCACCTTGTCCATCCATCAGCACTTTTACATTATTTTGTTTGGCTAAAGCAAAAACCCTGTACTGTGCATAGATGCTGGCAGAACCAAAAGGTTCTTCCTGGTGATAGCATAGTTTTTCCCAATCATTCATCAACTCATTGGCAGTGATGGTGGTGGTAAAAGCTTCCAGATTAAACTGGGCGGCCACTTTTTTGGAAAAAGCAGATTCGTCTTTTTCATAACCCGGAAAGATAGCGGTGAAACATTTGCGACTGTCATTTGCTGCCTGCAACTCATAGCTCAATGCCGCAATAGATGAACTATCGAGGCCGCCGCTTAAGGAAGTGCCGGTCGCCACATCGCTTCTTAACCTTCGTTTGACCGATGCGGAGAAAAGATGATTGAATTGTTCCACTGCAGCAGCATCAGATATATTCTTATTCTGAGCATCGGAATCAATGTTCCAGTATTGCTGTATGGAAAAATGAAAATAAATACTGGAGAATTTCAACGAGGAGGCTGGTGGTAGTTTATAAATATTTTCGTAGAAGGTTTCTTCCGGCCGGGAAGGATTGTCAACATATCCAATAGTGATGAAGTTGAACAGCATTTTTTGATTAGCTGTCTTTTCCACACCGACTGTCCACAGTGCTTTCATCTCTGAAGCGAACAGGAACCGGGTTCCGTCAAAAAAATAATAAAAAGGCTTTTCTCCGAAACGATCTCTTGCAGCAAAAAGTTCTTTTTCTTTTTCATCCCAGATAGCAAAAGCAAACATACCATCGAAGTGGTTCACACAATTGTCTTTCCAGCAATCGTAAGCGGCTGCTATCACTTCTGTATCGGTCTGCGAATGAAAAGTGTATCCTTTTTTTTGTAACAGATCTTTTAATTCGATGTAGTTATAAACTTCCCCATTATGGATGATGGTATAGCGGCCCAGGTATTGGAGTGGTTGCTTCCCCGTATCAGTCAGATCAATAATCGAGAGACGCCGGTGCCCCAGCAAAATGTTACCTGCCTCATTTTGCCAGGTGCCCTCTCCATCCGGCCCGCGGTGGGCCAGGGAATCGGTCATCTTTTTCAGATGTTCTATGTTGTATCCTGAAGGATTGGATTGTATAATGCCGGCAATACCACACATAGTGTAAATATCCAAATAATAAATCCCAAAACCCAAAAGGAAATACAGGATGGTGAAATCAGAAAACGATGGGTAGCCGTACCTCTACATCATCCCAGGCCATTACCAGATCTGCTGATGGATCTTTTTTCTCAAATACCATGGTAAAGAATTCCAGGGTATTGCTGGTTTTAGTAACAGGTACCGTAAAGCTGGCAACATCTTTAGAGGGGTCCGGCTGCAATCCCCAGCTGTCGATATTTGAATTAAGCACTACCGTCCAGGAATCTTTATGAGGGATACAGTAAACAGCGTATCTGCCACTTTTTATTTTTTTATCCTGTATGGTGGCGTCTTTGAATAGTTCCAGTTCTGTAGTTTCATTGGCTCCCAGTCTCCAGGGCTCTTCATATCTCAGCACTTCATGAAAAATATGGCGTCCCTGCAAATGCGGGCGGCTGTATATTACACGGGCCAGCGGCGGAGTACTGATAGCCTTTGTCATCTTCAATTTTGGATAATCAACCGGGTAGTAGCTCATATCCATGGGGGAGATGTCCACTACGGCATAAGGATTTACGGGAGTACGTTCCGGTTTTGCAGTGGTGCCGCTGTCTGCCGGAGTGTTTCTTGTCGCAGGAACAGCATTATCGTCGTTCTTATTATTACAAGAAATGAAGATACAGGCAGTGAGAATATATGTAAGAAAAAATTTCATATGCACGATCATTAGAAGGTGATAAGTAAAGTGGATTTAATAGTGTCCCAGCCTATCACCAGGTTAAAACCACCGGTTGCTTTTTCAAAACCCATGGATAATGATTCAACAACGGTGTCTGTTTTCTGAACAGAAGCAGTTGCCCTTACCACATCTTTTTTAGCATCATATTTAAAGGAACCCCAGGTATCGGTGTCTTTATTTATGATAATGGTCCAGTAGTTTTCATTTACAATAGCATACAACGTATAACGGCCTTTGCTTATTTTCTTGCCACCTATCCTTACATTTTTGAAAAATTCGATTTCAGTAGCCTCGTTTGCACCCAGCCTCCACACTTCACCGTACTTTACCAGGCCTCCAAAGATGGTTCTGCCAGCTTTCTGCGGGCGGCTGTAAATGATCCTTGCTGTCGGTGCCTCCGTTATCTTGTCCTGTATCTTCAATGCAGGGTAGTTGGCGGGGTAGTAACTCATGTCCATCGGCGACTTATCTACCGGGGGTAATGTACCCGTTTGCGCCAGCAGACAAATAAAGAATAATTGGAATACAGCCAGCAGGCCAATGATTTTTCGCATAAAAAAGGAGTATTTACAAATGTAAAACGAATTGTTTGTTCAGTAGTTACGAATTATGAGGCAGTTTTTTCTCCCCCATTTTGCAATTCATTAAATTTTTGAAGGATAAAAGGTTTTGCGTCAGCCCAGAAATGACGGTAGCAGTCCTGCAAAAGTTGGTAGTGCTGTTCAAATAGAGCAAAAGCAGTATCGCTTTCTGAAAGGTAGGCAGCACGCCTTACCACTCCTCCCAGGCTTTTACCCGTGCCCCACCGGGTGCGGTAATTGTACAGCCAGTTGTGCTCCTTCATATAGGGAAACATCCGGACAAACGGATCAGGCATCCATTCCGTATTTTTATCCAGTGATGCATACACCTGCAGTGAAAAATCCAGCAACGACGCTTCAGTAAACTCGTCAGCATCTGTTGCTAAAAAATGATCATAGATCACATCCACAAAAGCGCCGCTGTATAAACGATAAGCCGGACGAAACACTTCTTTTGCTTCCCTGGTGGCTTCGTGACTGTCGGTAAACGTATCAATGATCCGGTGCAAGTTAATGCCTTTTTGAATAGAAACCGGGTAATCAAATTTCTTTTTGCCCTTTACAAAATCGCTGATCATATTGCCCACCAGTATCTCCGGATGATTAAAAGAAAGATATGCGTGAGCCAGGTAATTGATAAATATAATATTAACAGGTATAATAATTTATCAGGCAGCTGATACTCCCGTCAAACTATTTGATATTTTTCAGCAGCCAGTCGCTGATCGTTTGTAATGCGGAAGGAGAGAATGTTTCATCCAGCTTTCCGTATTCTTCGAGATCACATTTGGTACAAGTTTGAAATAAATGGTTCATGCCGGGCAACTCTTTTACCTCGTACACTTTGGAGCCGCTTTTTTTCAACGACCGTTCAATGCCCGGAAGATTTTGTTTTGAAATAACCTGTATATCTTTCTCACCATTCAATGCGAGTACTTTGCAGGTCAATTGCTCAAGGTAAACGCCGGGATCAAACTTCATAAAATACCGGAACCAGGGGGTTTTAAATTCCTTCACCATTTCAGCAATATAGTTCGTTCTTTTTGTTACGGTTTCGAAACTCAGTTCTTTTAATGCTTCTTCATTTTTTCCTGCGGCCCAGTTCTCGATTATTTTGGATGCACCAGCAAGAGCAACAGCACTGTCGGGTGCATTCATTATGGCAGTGACCACGTTTTTAAACAGTGGCCTGATCTCTTCCGAAATTTCATCAGTGGCGCCACTTGCCTTTGCAATAGCGGCGTTTTGTTCTGCCATCAATTCAACGATTGGCACACCCGGACCCGCCAGTAAAACAATAAAGTTGATATCTTTTCTTTTCACAGCTACCATCGGAGCGATCATTCCACCCTCACTGTGACCCACAAGGCCTATTTTCTTTTTGTCCACTTCCGGTCTTGATAAAAGATAATCCACACTGGTACTTACATCAGTTGCAAAATCTTCACTGGTGGCTTCAATGAATTTGCCGGTGCTTTTGCCAACGCCCCTGTCATCTGTCCGTATTACAATGAACCCCTTTTTTGTAAGATGATCGGCAATCACAGCAAAGAGTTTATGACCCAAAATGGTTTCATCACGGTCCTGCGGGCCCGAACCGGTGATCAATACTATTGCAGGAAAAGGCCCCTTCCCTTCAGGAATAGTAATGGTGGCGCCGTACTGTAATGATTGGTCAGCATTGAAATAGATCACCTCCTCACTTTTGTATGGAAAAGGCGGCTTGGGTGTTTGTGGTCTTACCTTTTCAAGAACCTTCTCTGTTTTTTTCAGCACCAGGGGAAATGCTGCCCGTTGGGTGAAAAGACCTTCAATGGTAGAGTCGTTTATTAATTTACCGGTAAAAGAAGCATCCAGCTCCAGCATCTTAATAGTAAGATCAGCATTCGTTATCGTGGTAACATCGCATTTTAATTCATAGGCCGATTGGTCGGGGCTGTCAGCTGTAGTTATAAATCCGCCTTTGCCATCTTCAGCAATATGAAAGACGATCCGCAATTCAATACCTACATTCAGTGTTCCCTCCCAGGTGCCGATAAATTTGCTGGAAGGCTGTGCCAGCGATAAAAGTGAAATAAAAAGAAAGGTTATTGCGGGGATTATTTTTTTTGCGGGCATATAATAAAATTAGCAGCTCAAAAGTAAGCTCTTTTTGTTGCTTGTATAATGATAACCGGCATTTAAAAATGTTCAGCGGTTCACATTGTCTCACTTCTGTTAACAGGCCTTAACAGTGCCCTCCACTAGTCACAAATAGCTTGCACAGGGTTGTAACCAAAACTACTTTTGCCACGTCACACGTTTCAAATGAATGATTTAAAAAACCGGCCTGCTGATAACCAGGCCTGACCAACAAAAACCTTAATTATGAAAAAGATGATGTTAACACTGGCAATAACTATAAGCACTTTAGGTGCTTTTGCCAGGGAAGCGAATGTTTCAGAAAAAGTATTAAAAGCTTTTACTACTGAATTTACAACAGCTAAAGATGTGGAGTGGACCATTGGAAGTAATTATTACATGGCCTCATTCCTGTATAACGAAAAGTATGTGTATGCCTACTACAGTGAAGATGGAGAACTGCTGGGACTCCGCCGCAATATGAGTCCCGTAGATCTGCCGCTGAACCTGCAAACCAGCCTTAAGAAAGAATATGCCGGTTATTGGATAAGTGATCTGATAGAAGTAGCCAAAGCAGAAGGCACTGCCTATTACATCACCCTGGAAAATGCAGACACGAAACTGGTACTGAAAGCTTCCGGCGGAAATGGCTGGGGTCATTATCAGAAAGTAAAGAAAGCATAATACCGCCAGGCAGTATCTGCAAACGTATTGTACAAATAAGTTTTGGTGTGTGGTAAAACAAGCCCCGTTCTTCATTCCTGGAGACGGGGTTTTGTCATTAGTTCCGGGGATGTTAATCATTGTTGTTTGTCGTTAATATCATTAACAACCCTTACCTCAAGTCACAATTAGCTTGACAAGCGTTTATTGTCCATGTACATTTGAATTGAAAATCAAAAATCATTAATTATTAAACCTAAAGCCATGAAAAAATTATTTGTTTCAATGTCACTACTGATGACAGTAGCCGTATCATCTGCATTTGCCGGTGAAGACCCCGGGATAACCGAAGAGTTGAAAGCAGCATTTAAAAAAGAATTTTCCGGTGCAGAATCTGTAAGGTGGCAGGAATCGGAAGACTATTACAAGGTCAACTTTGTTTTCCAGGGATGTGTAACAGAAGCGTATTACAACAAGGAAGGCGAATTGGAGGGAAGTGTCCGGTCGCTGTTCTTTAACCAGTTGCCATTGGTTGTTATGACCTCGGTAACAAAACGCTTTTCAGATGCCGATGTACTGGATGTTTATGAGATCAACAATGCGAACGGTACCAAATACCGGCTCACCCTTACTTCAGAGAAAAAGAAATACCGGGTGATAGTAGATGCCTCCGGGAATATCACTGACAAAGAAAGAGTGAAAAATTAAACATAGGAATTTCCGGCCTGAAGCCCTGCTAAAAAAAAGCAGGGTTTTTTGTTTGTCCAAAAATGTATTTTTGCGGCTCTTTCGCAAAGTCTCCTGACTGTAAACGTCGGGATCAGAAGGCGGTCACTTTAAAATTTTAAAAAATGAGCAAAGGACCTGTTTCACAATTCATTCAGCATCATTACCGTCATTTTAATGCCGCCGCACTGATGGATGCCGCCAAAGGGTATGAACAGCATTTGCTGGAAGGTGGTAAAATGATGGTTACACTGGCCGGTGCTATGAGTACCGGTGAATTAGGTATCTCATTTGCAGAAATGATCCGCCAGGGAAAAGTGGATATTATCAGCTGCACCGGCGCCAACCTGGAAGAAGATGTGATGAACCTGGTGGCACATTCCAAGTACAAGAGAATACCCAACTACCGCGACCTGACACCCCAGGAAGAATGGGACCTGTTAGAAAATCATTACAACCGGGTAACAGATACCTGCATACCAGAAGAAGAAGCGTTCCGCCGGTTACAAAAGCATTTGGTAAAACAATGGAATGATGCTGAAGCAAAAGGAGAACGTTATTTCCCGCATGAGTTTTTATACAAAACGGTTTTGAGTGGCGAATTGAAACAGTATTATGAAATTGATCCCAAAGACAGCTGGATCGTGGCAGCTGCAGAAAAAAACATTCCGATAGTAGTGCCGGGCTGGGAAGACAGCACTACCGGAAACATTTTTGCCAGTTATGTAGTAAAAGGAGAATTGAAAGCAAGCACTGTTAAAAGCGGAATTGAATATATGGTTTGGCTGACCGAATGGTACCGCAACAATTCATCTGGTAAAGGAGTGGGCTTCTTTCAAATTGGCGGTGGCATTGCAGGCGATTTTCCGATCTGCGTGGTGCCGATGATGTACCAGGACCTTGAATGGCATGATGTGCCTTTCTGGAGTTATTTCTGCCAGATCAGTGATTCCACTACCTCTTATGGTTCTTATTCCGGTGCGGTGCCTAATGAAAAGATAACCTGGGGCAAGCTGGATATTAAAACGCCCAAGTTCATTGTGGAAAGCGATGCCACCATTGTGGCCCCGTTGATATTTGCGTGGGTGCTTGGTTGGTAACTCCTGTATCCGCTGCGGCGGAGGACTTAGACCTATCTTTCGTTCATTATCCTTTTTTTATCAAAGGAATAAATTCAAAATAATAAACCCCGCCACATTTACCACAGGCGGGGTTATTAATTACATGTTTTTTTTAGTATCCTCCCACGCCTTAGCAGGATTTATAGCCTGTACCAGGTAAACAATAATTACTATTTTAACAATGACCCCTTTAAAAGCAGCTTCAGTACCACCAATAACAATCCCGGCAATCCAGTACAATATAAAGAGAATAAGACCGGTGACTATTGCAGCGTAAGGTTTGGTCCTGGTCCAAAATCCAAGTGCAACAAATACGCCTACTTCAATAGCTACTATAACGACCATAAGAGGTGTCCACTCAATGCCACTCATCGATGCAGTGAGTATTTCTCCCAGCAAAAGCAATGCTGCTGTTACAAATAATGCAGTCCGGGCCTTTTTAATTCCTGTTTCATAACCCCGGCGCTCCAGGTCTTTCACGCCTTCATAATATTCAGAAATGACATCTTCCTTTTTTTCGTCCGGTGGCAGGGGAGGTTGATTTTCAGACATTCTTTTTTTTGGTAAGGTAATATTTTTTTGATTGTAAGCCTGGTATAAAGCCCCCCACTTAGTAAAACAAAATGGGGTTTGATAGATATTGAAAGGGGCGTATTAATTTTTTGGCTAAGAGTGTAAAAAAGAAAAGGAGAAAAAGAGGAGTACACTATTTGTATCAATTCTCTTTCACTCCTTTTTCTCTGGGCGAGATGTATTTCTCCTTAACTCTTTTTCTTCTTCACCCTCTTAGCTAAATGTATTTATCTTCCTCTTTGCAAAAACACAGCTGACTAAAATCCTTTTGGCTTCTCCAGTTTAATATCTCTTTTCAGCATATCATTCCGGTTGGCCATTTCCCACGCAGTGTAGAAGACAAGTTGTGCTCTTTTAGCCATCATCGGGTAGTTGATCTTATCAGGTGTATCAGTAGCCCGGTGATAATCGGCATGTGTGCCGTTGAAATAGAAAATGATGGGAATGCCCTTTTCTGCAAAATTGTAATGATCGCTGCGGAAGTAAAACCGGTTGGGGTCGTTAGGATCATTGTATTTGCGGTCCAGCTTCATTTTCATGTAGGTATTGTTTACCTGGTCGGTGATCGGGGCCAGGTCGCTGCTTATTTTATCATCCCCGATAATATAAACGTAATTGGTGGAATCTTTATCTTTCAGGTATTCTGTTCCGGTACGGCCGATCATATCAATATTCAGGTCAACGGTTGTTTTTTCCAACGGATAAATGGGGTGATTAGCATAATACCCGCTTCCCCACAATCCTTTTTCTTCACCGCTTACAGTCATAAATACAATACTTCTCCTGGGACCTTTGCCTGCTTTTTTTGCTTCAGTAAATGCCTGTGCCAGTTCTAATATACCGGTAGTGCCGCTGCCATCATCATCTGCGCCATAGAAGATAGTGCTGTCATTTCGTTTTCCAATATGATCGTAATGTGCCGTTATGAATACATACTCTTCTTTCAGATCGGTGCCTTCTATCATTCCCAGCACATTAGACACATGGGTTGTCTTAGTGATCTTGGAATAAGACAATTCCACTTCGGCCGGGTAGGTTTTTGCAATGAGTGAAGATGCTTTTGTTTTATCCAGCACGTTTTTTCCATCTTCCCCCATTATTGTTTCAGCTACAGCTTGTGAAATGTTGAAGGTTAAAGGGAATTGCTTAGCCAAATAATTTCCTCTTATGCTCCAGTTGCTTGTCACCTGTGTAGCTATTCTTGGAAAATTAGAATAGACAAACAACACCGCAGCGGCCCCTTTTTTAGCAGCCGTATTCATTTTTCCAAAAGAAGAAGAAGGCGCAGGTTGTCCACGAACTGCGGCAGCCGGTTTATAATCAGCAGGAGAACCATCCAGTATCAACACCAGTTTGCCGGTTACATCAATGTCTTTATAATCATTTCGCAATTCATCTGAAATACCATATCCTGCAAACACCACTTCTGAAAAACGCATTTCAGCCGTATAGTTAGTAGTACCGGGCTGAAAATCTTTAAATAGGTTAAAAGAAGCCCCGTTCACTTTTACAGCAGCGGCTGATGAAGAGTCTTTGTAAAGCGGATACGGCTGGCGGTAACTGCCGCTGTTGCCCGGTGTAAGGCCCAGCATTTTAAACTGTTCTTCAATATAGCTGGCTGCTTTTTCCAGTCCGGGAGATGGTGTGTCACGACCTTCCATTTCTTTGCTGGCGATAGTGTACAAATGTTTTTTCATATCGTCTGCAGTAATGGTGGCCGCCGCTTTTTTAGCATTCTTATCTTTCTTTTGTGCCAGTGCCATTACCGGCAGGAATAATAATAAGCAGGAAATTAATTTGTGGATCATACTTTTTGTTTGATTAATGTACAATGCTACTTCATCTTGTTTATCCGCCATAGTTTTAATGAAGGCCAGGGCTTCGGAGTACTTGTAATCCTTCGCAAGGGCTTCGGAATAGAAGTACTCTTTCGCTAAAGCTTCAGGGTACAAGTACTCTTACGCTAAAGCTGCAGAGTACAAGTGCTCTTACGCTAAAGCTACAGAGTACGAGTAAAAATAATCCCTTCCGGGAAAGGAAGGGATGGAAATATGGATGACTGGTATTGTTATGCACAGGCAATTTTATTCACCCTGTTGGCATGCCGGCCACCTTCAAATTCGGTAGTAATAAAGTGAGCGACCATTTTTTCTGCATCCCCTTCCCTTACAAACCGGGCAGGAATACAAATGATGTTGGCATTGTTATGAGCCCGGGCCAGTTGGGCCAGTTCTTCTCCCCAGCAGATGGCAGCACGGATACCCTGGTGTTTGTTAGCCGTAATGGCCACTCCATTGGCGCTGCCGCAAATCAATATACCAAAAGCTGCTTCACCCTTTTCTACAGAGGAAGCTACAGGATGTGCAAAGTCGGGGTAATCAACAGAATCTTTTGTATGTGTACCAAAATCTTTGAAGGGCAACCCTTTGCCTTCCAAAAAAGAAATGATCTGTTCTTTATAATCGTATCCTGCATGATCGCTGCCGATAGCGATGGGCTTCTGGAGATCAAATGGAGAGTGCATACAAACAAGTTAGAAGTTAGAAATATAGAAGTACGAAGGACAAGACCCTGCAAAGCTAAATGGATTCTTTCAAATGCAGGGTTTTCGTACTTCCTGCTTCGTACCTCGTACTTGTTTTAGCTCCATTCTTTAGCTTCTTTAGCCTTTCTTCTTTCAATACGGGAGGCGATGATAATGCTGGCCTCGAATAAAAGATAAAGCGGAATAGTTACTATGGTAAGACTGAAGGGATCTGTGGACGGAGTAATAATGGCTGCTGCAATCAGGATAATGATAAAGGCATGACGGCGGTATTTCTTCAGGAACGTGCCGGTTACAATTCCAATTCTTGCCAGCACCATTACCAGCAGGGGCATTTGAAATAAAACGCCGATACCTGCAGTGGTGTAAATAAGGTTTTCCAAATAGTCGGAAAAGGAGGGCATGATGACTATCTGTTCACTCAGCTTATAATTAAAATAGAAATTCACCATGAAAGGGGTGAGAATATAATAACCAAACAATACGCCGGCAAAGAACAGCAGCGATACCCAAAAGATGACACCTCTTGTTTTCTTCAGCTCATTAGGTGAAAGGGCGGGCCGTACAAACCGCCAGAATTCCCAGAAGATGTAAGGAAAGGCAATGATAAAGCCACCGATAAAAGCCAGGGTGAAGGAAGCCACAAATTGTCCTGTCATCGTATTCTCCAGGAACTGTGCTTTTACTTCAGGGAAACAAAGCGTAGTGCCGATGCCTATTTTGTGGCTCATGCTGCACAGCCAGCGGGCAGAAACAAAATCAGACCGGGTAGGGGCAAACAATATTTCATCCACCACAAAACCCGAAAAAGAAAAAACAAGGATCGCCCCGATGATAACAGCAATGACCGAACGGATGAGGTGCCAGCGCAAATCTTCCAGGTGGTCAATAAACGACATTTCACCTTTTGTTTCTTTGTTTCTTTTACTAAAAAAATCCAGCAGGGCCATTGAGTTGTTTTAGAGAATGGCAAAGGTAAGCGATTGGGTAATGTGAGAATGTGGAAATGTAGGAATTGGGAAATTGGGAAATCTCTTTCAGAGCGACAAGTTTCCAATATAGAAGGAATTATACGGAGGAACAAATTTCCCAATTTCCCAATTGTACTTTTCCCAATTCTCTCTCTCCCTCACTTAAGCTTCTTCATCTTCACCATTTCGATCCTCGTATCACCCACATGCATGATGTCGAATTCATAATCGTCAATAATGATGCGTTCCTTTTGCCGGGGAATGGTCTCATGATAGTTGATAATATAACCTGAAAGGGTCTCTGATTCTTCCTCTCCAAAATCAAATCCATATTTTTCTTCCAGGTAATCCAGTTCCAGCCGACCGGAAAAAATGTATTCATTTTCTGCCAGCTGCTTTTCTACAAATTCTTCCACATCGTATTCGTCCTGTATC
>JBEBIF010000806.1:0-1017 GCA_040080515.1 Chitinophagaceae bacterium
GTTCCTGAATTTTGGATTTCCGGTGGTATAATAAAAGATCAGGCAGAGGGGAAGGAAGAGAAAAAGAAATAACAAGTCGGCGAATACCATAAAACAGGTGGGGAGTATTTAGCCGCCTAAAGTAGTAATAAGGTTTAATTAATTATAGCAAGGGGTAACAAATATTTTGTGAATGTCGGTTTAGCTAGTAGTAAATAGTGAGTAGCAAGTAGGGTGGTGTGCTATCGGAAATTTATACCCTACTTGCTACTCGCTACTCCCTTCTCGCTTTTTTAAAGTTCTTTCCGCAATCTTGCTACCGGTATATTGAGTTGTTCCCGGTATTTGGCCACTGTCCGGCGGGCAATATTATAGCCTTTTTCCTGGAGTAATTCGGTCAGGCGTTCATCACTTAATGGATGTTTCTTATCCTCACCTTCTATCAGGTCGCTGAGTATCTTTTTAACCTCCCGGGTAGATACCTCTTCGCCGCTGTCGGTGCTGAGTGATTCACTGAAGAAGAACTTCAGGCGGTAAGTACCGAATTCTGTCTGTACGAACTTGCTGTTGGCCACCCGGCTAACGGTAGATATATCGAGGTTGGTCTTCTCGGCAATATCTTTCAGGATCATCGGTCTCAACTCCGTTTCATCGCCGGTCAGGAAGAAATTATACTGGTGTTCCATGATCGCATTCATGGTGCTCAATAAGGTGTGCTGCCGTTGTTTAATTGCATCAATGAACCATTTGGCCGCATCTATCTTTTGTTTGATGAACAGAACAGCTTCTTTTTGGCGTTTATCTTTTTTAGAACCTCTGTCATACTCCTTCAGCATATCCCTGTAGCCTTCGCTGATGCGGAGTTCAGGAGCATTGCGGCTGTTCAATGTCAATTCCAGTTTACCGGCATTGTTAAGGATAAAAAAGTCAGGCACTACATAGCTTTCCGCTTTGTTGATCTCCCCTACATTGCCGCCGGGTTTGGGGTTTAGCCTGATGATCTGCTGCATCACTTCTTTCAGCTGGTCATCATCAATA
>JBEBIF010000807.1:0-1015 GCA_040080515.1 Chitinophagaceae bacterium
TCATTAAATTCTGCCAGCAATTCAAGAAAATACATCGTTTCGTCTGTTTCTTCTTCTACTATTTGCAACTTATGAATAAAATCTCTTGTTGATTTTGCCCGGCAGGCTGCCCGGTAATTTGCTCCCATGGATGCAGCGCTGCGCAATATCTGGCCAACATATGTATTATTAATTCTTGTTGCTGCTAATTTTTCTGAAAGCCTGGCTACAGCAATTGCCACCGCTTTGGTTCTGGATTTAAGTTCTTTCTCAGTCATAGAGCAGGGTTTAGCCTCAATCTAAAACCAAAAATCCAAAACCAGAAATCAACTTCATCTACTCCAGTGATCCGCCATTTATCACCCTCAGCATCTCCTCATGTATCTTACCATTTGTTGCCAGTACCCGGTGCTGATACACCGAGAATTTGTTGCCTGCAAAATCCGTTACTTTCCCACCGGCTTCTTCCACTATTAAATAACCGGCGGCACTATCCCAGGGTTCTAATTTATGTTCATAAAAACCATCAAACCGTCCGGCAGCCACCCAGCACAGGTCAATAGCGGCAGACCCTAACCGCCGAATCGGCACCCCTTTCCGGATAAAACGCTCAAAGATCTCCAGCGGCCCGTCTGGCATATTAATATAGGTATAAGGAAAACCCGTTACCAAACAGGCCTTTAGTGTTTCGGTCTCTTTACTTACCTGGATGGGTTTATCATTTAAGGTGGCACCCTGTCCCTTTTCTGCAAAAAAAAATTCGTTCAGATGCGGATTAAAAACGGCAGCCATCACGATAGCATTATCTTTTTCAATGCCAATAGAAACACAATTCAGCGGAATGCCATGGGCAAAATTTACGGTGCCATCAATAGGATCGATGATCCATTTGTAAGTAGAATCCTGGATGATCTCCCCCGTTTCTTCTGCTAATACCTGGTGGCCAGGAAATTCCTTTTTAATTATGTCTAAAATGGCTTTTTCTGAAGCATGGTCCGCTTCGGTGACAAGGTTGTTGACACCCTCTTTATTACTA
>JBEBIF010000268.1:0-5063 GCA_040080515.1 Chitinophagaceae bacterium
GCAGCCCCCAATCCGAAACAACCCATTTCATTCTTAAATCAATTATTTTAAACAATTTAATACGTTACGTTATGAATAAAAAACAAGAGGCCAAATTAGGCATGGGCCAGGCCGTTATCCTGCACTGTGATAAATATATTGCCATCATAAACACCATGCCGGCATTTATGATGTTTCTCAATGCCTTTAAAATGGTGGTTTCCACCATCCTGAATACGGTTCAGCGGGAAGCCCGCAATATTTCAGGTATCACGGTTGACAAAAAAGAACTGCGGGAGACCCTGGCCAAACAGGCCAATGTGATCGCCGCCGTTATTTATTCCTATGCCAGCGCCAGTGGAAACCATACACTGAAAGCAGAAGTGGATTATTCGCTTTGGGACCTCAAGAACCTCCGGGATGATGAACTCGGTCCCACCTGTATGATCATTCACAAAGCAGCGGAAGATAACCAGGCAGCGCTGATCGATTATAACATCACATCGCCGGTACTCCATTCATTCAAAGCCTTAGTGTATGATTATATCGGCAAAGTGGCCACACCACGCAATGCCACTGCCGGCAGAAAGGCGCTCAACAGTTCCTTAAAGACCCTCTTCCAGGAATTTGATACCATCCTTAATGAACGGCTGGATACTGTTGCACTGGCATTGCAGCAGGATAACCCGGAATTTTATGAGGAGTATAAGAACAACCGTATCATCGTCGATCCCGGTACCAGCCCCACACAGGCAGCCGGCACCGTTACCATCAAAGGAAATGATGATACACTGAAAGGAGTGCAGGTAAATGTGGAAGGGCAGGAGTACGGTACCAGCACCAAAGCTGATGGTACGTTTAAACTAAAGATACCCTTGCCCGGTAGTTATACCCTGCTGTTTTCGAAAGAGGGTTATCAAACCGGCAGTGCACCGGTAGAAATAAAACTCGGACAGACCGTTACAGCAGATATAGAACTGTCACCGGTATTATGATCTATTGTTTTGCTCTCGTGTTTTACATTTTGCCCCTGGTATTTCTATGCCGGGGGTTTTTTATTGGCACTTTTATAGCTACGAAGGCACGAAGAAATACATCTTTGTGCCATAACAAGAAAGTGTATTCCTCCGCGTCTCTGCGACTCCGCGGTAAAATAATTTCTCTCTGCGTCTGCCCGCAACCCCCACCATTGTTATTTCTTCCGCCCAACCACTTTCTTTATCCATTTACAATAATTGATATCCTGCCAGGGAACATTTTATTTAGCTTTCATTCATAGAAATAAAATATGAAAAAGAAAGCAGTTCCATCCCGTACAGTAAAAAACGTTCTAGTTATTGTGTTATGGTTAGCAGCCGGTACCGGTCCACTGCCCGCCCAAACAACTGGCAGCCAAAAAATGCCGGTGATAGAATTGAAAGGCAATGCTTATGAAAGAGGATGGCAGCACGGCACCCAATTAAAGAAAGAGATCGCAACAATTTTTACCAGGTGGAAACAGAATATGCGCTCACCCAACCCCGATTCATTGATCAATGCATTCCTGGCTGCCACCAATTTTGAACCAGCCACCCGAAAATATGTACCGGCCGTGTTGGATGAACTGAAAGGCATCGCAGCAGGCTCCGGCCAGTCATACGCCGATGTGTTCGCCTTCCAGTTGCTCGATGAATTCTGGGTGTACCTGGATACGAAACGCAATGAAGAACGACATCATTGCAGTGGGATAGGGGTTGCTGCAATGGCGGGTCGCCCTGCTTACATTGCACAAAACATGGACGTAGAAAATTATATGCAGGGCGGACAGGTGTTGCTGCATATTCCTTCCACGGCTAAAGAACCGGAACAATATATAATCACCTGCGCCGGCCTGGTAGCATTGAATGGAATGAATGCAGCGAGCATAGGCATGTGTATGAACACCATTATGGAATTACAGGCATCCACCGATGGTTTGCCGGTGGCCTTTATCATCCGTGGCGTACTGAACCAAAAGAACGGGAAGGATGCAATGGACTTCTTAAAGAATGTAAAGCATGCATCCGGACAAAATTATATTCTCGGCATTGTGGACAGTGTATATGATTTTGAAGCCTCCAGCAACCAGGTCATTCGCTTTGTTCCGCAAACAGGCGATCATTTACTTGTGTATCATACCAACCATGCATTGGCGAACAATGATGTAAAGCCCTGGTACAAAAAACTTTTTGAAAATAACATTGCAGGACGAAACACATCAGACAATAGTGTGATCCGCCTGGCCTCACTGCAACAACGACTGGATAAACAACCAGCAGCCATAACGCCGGATATCATTAAGAACACCCTTCGGGCAAAAGATAATCCGTACAACCCCGTCTGCAGGACCTACCGGGAAGGCGGATTCGGTTTCACCTTCAGTTCTATATTGTTTACATTGAGTGGCAGGCGTTCTGTACAGTTAACATACGGCTCACCGGACCAGTCAGAATATGAAGAATACTTTTTTACAACAACAAAATAAAAGACACAAAATCACAAAGCTGTATTCCTCTGCACCTCTGCGGTAAATATCTCTCCTTGCTTTGCGCCTTTGCCCCTTAGCGCCTTTGCGTGAAAATGTATTCCTCCCCGTCTCAGCGTCTCCGTGATAAAAAACTATCTTTACCCTCCAAACAAAAACAACATGGAAACAACCAACCAACTCAACTTAGTAATAAGGATGACCCTCACCGCATGGAATGCGCAAAACGGCTATTTCGATAATCTGATCAAAACATTACCAGAAGAACAACTGTCCAAAGAAATCGCCCCCGGAAGAAACACCGGTATTTACCTGTTAGGACACCTGGTTGCCGTAAGCGATGCCATGTTGCCACTGCTTGGTTTTGGAGACCGCTTATTCCCGGCATTAGCAAAACCATTTATTGATACTCCCGATAAATCAGGACAGGAAATGCCAACAGTAGCCGAACTAAAACAAAATCTGGAAGCGGTAAATGCAAAGCTTGCTTCACATTTCCAATCGGCCACAGCAGAAGAATGGCTCAGCAGGCATATGTCCGTATCACCAGAAGACTTTATAAAAGAACCACACCGCAATAAACTGAATGTGGTCATCAGCCGCACCAATCATATGGCCAACCATGTCGGGCAGCTGGTGTTGCTGAAGGAAAGTAAAACCAGTTAGCGGAGTTAATTTGTTAGAAGGAAATTTATTTCCCCGGAGGGGTAAAATGTTAGTAGAAATGAATTGTAGCGATGTATTTAAGCCCCATCAGGGCGATATGTAAAATATGTCGCCCCGATGGGGCTCTGCAAACCTGGTATGATTCCCCTTTTCTACTAATATTTCGCCTCTCCGAGGCTAAGCAGCGTAACTCCGTCAACGGATAAAGTAAACAATAAACGATAGGTGTTTCCACTCAGTCCGGAAATATGCTTTCATACCGCTAACCCATGTTCAAAAAAATACTAACTTCCATTACCATCCGGTTGCTCCATCATTAATCCTCCCTTTGTCCTGCCCGTTATAGTTTATTTCTTTTAAAACCAACGATCATGCAAAATATTCAGTCCAAAACTGTGGTATTTGTTACCGGAGCATTTGTAACCCATCTCGGCTGGAAGCCCTGGCAACAGTATTTTGAAAGCAAAGGATTCACTACACATGCCCCTTCATGGCCGCATAAAGAAGGCACCGCAAAAGAAGTAAGGGACCGGAGGCCCAATGATCTGCCGCTGGCAAAATTGCATTTGAAAGATGTGGTGAACCATTATGCAACATTTATAAAAGCGCTTCCGGAAAAACCAATCATCATCGGGCATTCACTGGGCGGGCTGATGACACAGATACTTGTGAACAGGGGG
This sequence comes from Chitinophagaceae bacterium, assembly GCA_040080515.1. GTDB lineage: Bacteria > Bacteroidota > Bacteroidia > Chitinophagales > Chitinophagaceae > JJ008. The sequence goes on from JBEBIF010000268.1 coordinate 3,829, forward strand.
CTGGCCGCCGCTGCGGTGGTCATTCATTCGGTACCGGCGTTAGGCGTGATACCCTATGAATGGTCTTTTCTGAAAGCAGGTACGGCATCACTGGGGCTTTTCACCTCGTTGAATAAAACATATATGATGTCATTCAAGAAATGGCAGTACGCATTTGTAAATGGCATGGGCCTGGAAGATCAGAAAGCAGCGTATGAGGCCAATACCATTCCCGAATCAAAAAGAGCAGCAAGAGGCGGATTATCATTAACTGCAAAGATCGATTTTAAAAAACCACATCCACCGCTGCTGTTCATTGCAGGAAGCACTGATCATATTATACCGGCTTCCCTGAATAAAAGAAATTTCAAACGGTATGCAAAATACAAGAACTCCGTTACGGAGTTCAAAGAATTTGAAGGCAATAACCATTTTGTAGTGGGCCTGCCTAACTGGAAGGAAACGGCGGAGTTTGCATACAACTGGCTGCAGCAGCTGTAATTTCGGTAGTGGTCAGCTTGAACCACATAGAAAGATAGAAACATAGGCGGACACATAGCAATCCCCGCCTGAAGTGAATAAGCAATAATTGATACCGTACCGCCTGTACTCTTTTTACTGTTACCCTGCAATGTTTTTTTAATCAATAACTAAACATATGGCAGTAAAAAACAAAAAAGGGCGACCGGAGAAAGACTATGATCTTTCAACCGAATTTCTGAAAGAGATTCAAACCCACACGTTACGGTCACTCTCCACAGAACTGGGCGCCATTGCCACAGGCATTAAAGAAGATGCACTGTTGTGGAAGAGGGCCGATCCCGATGATCTTTATTCGCATTGTACCACCATGCTTGATATTTCACTGATCCATTACCAGCTATGGATAGTGAGTGAAAAATTAAGAGTGGCACAGGTCACATCTGCCAGGAACAACTTGCTGGCCCTTACCCCGGAACTAAAATACCCGGCGCCGGTAATTGCAGCAGTTTCATTTGCAACAGCAGGAAGGCATTTTCATTCCGGGTTACGCATCTTCCCATTCATCCAGGGAAAAGTGGCTGCTGTGCTGAGTATTCTCAGCGAACTGACAGGGATTCCCGGTGATCTGTTGATCGAATTCCTCGGTGCTGATGTGGACGACCTGTTTAAGGCGCCGCGGGAATTGGCAGAAGAAAGAAAAAGAGGAAAGGGTTCACCTGCTTACCGTCGTGCAGAACTCAGGCTGATGCGGTTACTGGAAAGAATTTTCAACA
>JBEBIF010000269.1:0-5055 GCA_040080515.1 Chitinophagaceae bacterium
TTCGCTGCCTGCTTTCACCATTCACTTTGTAAGTTTGCTGCCGTGACGATACAGGAAGCCACATATTATATATTAAACAAGCTCCGCAGCATTTACCCGGATAGTGAATCCGGATCAATGACTGACCTGGTTATGGAATTTATAACCGGGTCCGGCAAGGCGGAACGGATGATCTATAAAAACACGGCTATTACTCCGGCAGAAGAAAAACAAGTGGAGGAACTAACGAAACGGCTGGTAAAACAGGAACCTGTACAATATGTACTGAACCAATCCTGGTTTTGCAACCTGAAATTCTATGTTGATAAAAACGTACTCATTCCCCGCCCGGAAACGGAAGAACTGGTTGAATGGATCATTACCAATTGTAAGTTCCCGGTTGCTGAATTAAAAATACTCGACATCGGTACGGGCAGCGGTTGTATCCCGGTCAGTTTAAAAAGAAGGATACGTAAAGCAGAGGTGTGGGCCTTAGATATTAGTGAACCTGCGTTGGAAGTGGCTAAAAGAAATGCGGCTACCCTGGGTACCGCAGTTAATTTTCTGCATCTTGATATTTTAGATGAAAAACAATGGGACCAATTACCACAGTTTGACATTATCGTTAGTAACCCGCCGTACGTTCCTGAAAAAAATAAGGATCAAATGCATCCGAATGTGCTGCAATATGAACCGGGCACTGCCCTGTTTGTGCCAGATGATGATCCCTTGTTATTTTATAAAACCATTACCCGCTTTGCCAAACAGCATCTGGCTGATGACGGCTTGCTCTATTTTGAAATACATGAAGATATTGGCAAAGCCACATCAGATCTGCTGCATTCAGAAGGTTTTACCACTGAGTTGAAAAAGGATATGCAAGAAAAAGACCGGATGATACGATCCGGTCTGTCAAAATAATATGTATCCGTAAACGAGGTTAATCTATTCTTGCCACCACTTTAGCAGTATCTCTCTTGGCCACCCGCATGATGCGGAACACTTCGCCATAGTAGGCAGCGGTATCTGCATTGATCACCACTGTGGGTGTATCTACAAAAGCTTTGTACTTCCTGATCTCATTTCTCAATAAGGAATCAAACATCGAATTCTCCACTTTTGTAGTACCGATAAAATACTGCTGGTTCTTATCGATAGACACCATGATATTCTGCTTTGCCTTTGTATCCTTTGATCCCCGGGGCAATCCCACTTTCACCACGTTGGGATTAGCCAGCGTAGCAACGATGAGAAAGAACATCAGCAGGATGAACAGGATATCATTCAGCGAGTCTGTGAAAACCTCCCCCGATTCTCCTTTATGTTTTTTTCTGAATTTCATGCTTGTAGTTTAGCGGGTTGGTTCTTGCAAAATGTCCAGGAAGTCGGCAGAAGCAGCTTCCATCTTGTTAGACGTTTTATCGATCTGTGTATTCAGATAACTATATGCCAGGTAAGCACCCAGCCCTATCACAAGACCTGTAATAGAGGTTATCAGCTTCGTATAAATACCACCTGCTATCGTACCCACTTCAAATTCGTTGGTGGAAGTGATCTTTGAAAACAATTGCATCAGCCCAACCAGTGTTCCCACGAATCCGAAAATAGGGGCCGCTTTTGACACCACTGAAAGCACACCAAGATTTTTCTCCAGTTTATACATTTCCAGCTGACCGACATTATCCATACTTTTCTCAATACTGTCAAGTGGTTTGCCGATCCGCTGGATACCTTTATCAATGATGCGGGCCACCGGCGTATTGTTGTTCTTGGCAAAATTTCTGGCGGCAGACACATTGCCAGTCATAATATTATCCCGGATGATATTCATGAAATTATCGTCGATCTTGGCAGCATTGCGGATAGCGATGGTCCGTTCTGCAAAAATGTACACAGCCAATAACAACATAATGGCCAGCGGAACCATGATCCATCCGCCCATTTTGAGCAATTCAAAAAAACTTAAATGTCCGTCATGATTACTGTCGCCGGCGGCGAATTGGGTTGCTTTCTGTAAAGTGTCTGTAATCTGTAAAAGGTCGATCATAATTGTATGGTTCTTTAGGTGTAAAAGTAGGCGTTGCCTCCCAAATCCTTTTTGTACGTTTTCAACAAATCTTGATAACGTCTCCTTGAACGAGAAAAACAATGCCACGTTGTACGTGGCATTGGAATTTTAGAGTTATTTAACAAGAAGATCAGCTATCCTTACCTGCTTGTCTCACCATTAGGGCTTGTATTTGCTTCATCGTTGATTGCATTCCTTCGGAGCTTCCATCAAGGAATATCACATTGCCTTTACCATACTCCGCAAAATTCTTGATAGCCTCTGTCCACATACTGAAGAGAATTACATTGGTATCAAGATTGGCTTGTTTCATTTGTTCTGCAGCTTCAGACATACCAGCTGCCACTTCTTTACGGAAAAGTGCCACGCCCTGTCCACGAAGACGGGCAGCCTCTTTTTCAGCTTCGGCCGCAATTTTAGTTGCATTACCATCTGCTTCAGCAGATTTTGTTTTAGTGATCAATAACGCCTGGCCTTCATTCTCCGCAGCAGCTTTCAGGTTATTAGATGCCACCACTTTACTCATGGAGTCAAGGATAACTTTATCAAAAGTAATATCATTGATCTGCAGATCCTGCAGGTGATACCCCCATGTTTCCAGCGTATGATCGATCTCTGCTTTTACATATTCCACTATCTCTTTGCGCAAGCCTAATATCTCTGCCTGCTTCTTGGTAGCTACGAAAGAACGGATATTACCCTCGATCGTTCTGATCAAAGCTTGCATCAGGTCTTTATCCGCAAAGAATTTAAATGCTACTTTCTTTATCGTTTCTTCCTCTGAATTCTGAACAGAGTACAACAGCATACTTTTGAAATACACATTGGCCTGGTCAGACGTTACCGCCTGAAACTCCAGTTCCACCGAACGGTTCTGAATAGACACTTTACGGGCTACTGATTCCAGGATGGGGATCTTCATATTCAAACCCGGCCGGGCCACTCTGCGGTATTTACCAAACATGGTTATGACACCAATGTATCCCTGGTTGATGGTGAACAGAGAGCCAAAGAAGATAATTACAGCTACAATGATCCACCAGTTGTGCGAAAGCCAATTTCCAATATCCATGGTTTTTAGTTTTTATGTAAGTTATGATTATTTTGTCTTGCGAGGCGCAGCCGAAGCAATCTCCTTGCAGGCGCAGGGCCCTTCGTTCCACGGGGGATTAAGCTTTCTCCTCCCACACCTGTACGAGGTGCACCATCATTTCTACGGCCTTATTCATATCCTGCACACTGATATGCTCCAGTTTGGAATGGATGCCCTGCTCACCTGCAAACAAATTAGGGCAGGGTAATCCCATGAAGGACAAGCGGCTGCCATCTGTACCGCCACGTATACTTTCCATTTTTGGAGTCAGTCCCACCCTTGTGATCGCTTCTTTAGCATATTCCACCACATGCGGATGCAGGTCCAGTACTTCCTTCATATTACGATATTGCTCCGTCACTGTAAACTCAAAAGTGGCTTTCGGATAGGTTCTCATCCGTTCTTCAATTTGCGTCCGCAGGTAATCTTCCTTTTTGGCCAGTCCGGCTGTTTCAAAATCACGGATGATAAATTCAATGGTACATTTCTCCGCAATACCTTCCACCCTCACGGGGTGAATAAAACCTCTTTTACCATCCGTTGATTCAGGTGAAAGCCTGTCTTTTGGTAAAGCCGCCAATATCTCCCCGGCAATTTTCATCGCATTGATCATTTTGCCTTTTGCATATCCCGGATGTGAGATCACTCCATGTATTACCACTTTTACTCCATCCGCACTGAATGTTTCATCTTCCAGTGCGCCGGCATCACCACTATCCAGCGTATAACCAAAATCAGCCGCCAGTTTTTTCATATCCACTTTAGCGGTGCCTTTACCCACTTCTTCATCCGGTGTGAAGAGAATTTTTATTTCGCCGTGCTTTATGTCTTTATGTGTCATTAAAAAATTAGCCAGGTCCATTATCTCTGCTACACCGGCTTTATCATCAGAACCCAGTAAGGTAGTTCCCGATGCCGTGATGATATCATTACCGATCTGCGTTTGCAGGTAAGGATTTTCACTCATTCGCAACACTTGTGAAGTATCGTCCGGTAATACTATATCCTGTCCCTGGTAATTTTTATGCAATATTGGTTTGATACCTGTGCCGCTGCAATCGGGTGCAGTGTCCACATGAGCGCAAAAGCAGATCACCGGTACTTTTTTATCTGTGGTAGCAGGGATAGTGGCATACACATATCCCCATTCATCCATATGGGCATCAGCAATTCCCATTGCTTTCAATTCACCAGCAAGTACCTTTCCAAGATCTTTCTGTTTCTCTGTTGTAGGATAGGTATCTGACTGCGGGTCGCTTTGTGTATCTATCTGCACATATCTAAGGAATCTTTCTGAAGCGGTGAACTTGTAAGAAGAGAACATAGTTTTAAAGTTTTGAGTTTTGAAGTCCGCACATTCCGCTGATTCGATATTTTTTATTTATTATAAGTTTTGAGTTGTCTGTACAGCACACTCTCTTTACTTTTTATTTCTTCCTTTATACTTGGGACCTGATAATGGAGAGTTAAGAAGGTACTTTACTAAGGCTAATATCATGCGTTTTATTTCTTCTACTAAGTTATATAACATCGTGAATTTCTCCTGGTCAATATACTTTCTATCCACTACCCTGTATAATTGAGACTGGCTTTCACAGGCAGAAGCATGGCTGATCTCAAGAAACTGAATAAATTCCGGGTTTCCTCCTCTGCCAAAACCTTCTGCAATATTATCCATGATGGAGCCGCTGGAACCATTCAACTGGTCTTTCAACTTATAATCTTTTGACAATCTTGTCTCTTCAGAGATCATTGTCACTTCATTACAAAAAAACCTGGCTTTCTGCCAGGCTTTGATATCTTCAAACTTAGTTAAGGTGGCCATAGTGCAGGGTACGTCAGCAAACTTAAAACTAAAAAACTGAAAAACTAATTATGGCATAATGATCAGCGGGCTTCCCCCCACTATTTCCAC
>JBEBIF010000808.1:0-1010 GCA_040080515.1 Chitinophagaceae bacterium
GCACTTGCTGCTTTGATGACCTATAAATGTGCCATTGTGAATGTACCCTTTGGTGGTGCCAAAGGTGGTATCAAGATCAATCCAAGAAAATACTCTCCTTACGAACTCGAAAAGATCACCCGCCGTTATACAGCAGAGTTGATCAAGAAAAAATTTATCGGGCCGGGAACCGATGTTCCTGCTCCTGATTATGGAACCGGTGAAAGAGAAATGGCATGGATACTCGATACCTATTCCGCTATGCACCCAGGCGAGATTGATGCGGCTGGTTGTGTAACCGGGAAGCCTATTACACAAGGTGGTGTTCGTGGCCGCCGTGAGGCAACAGGTCTTGGCGTATTCTTTGGCCTGCGGGAAGTTTGTAACATGGAAGATGTAATGAAGAAACTCGGACTTACTGTTGGGGTGGAAGGAAAAAGAGTAGGGGTGCAGGGATTGGGAAATGTGGGTTATCACAGTGCCAAATTTTTCCAGGATGCAGGTGCTAAAATTGTTGGTCTTGCTGAATATGAAGGCGCCATCTGGAGTGAAAAAGGATTGGATGTGGATGCAGTATGTGGTCACCGTAACAAAACAGGATCGATTTTGAATTTTCCCGGTGCTACTAATTTTGAAAATAATGGCGATGCATTAGAAATGGAATGTGATATACTTATACCCGCAGCATTGGAAAATGTTATTGATGCCGATAATGCACCACGGGTAAAAGCAAAGATCATTGGTGAAGCGGCTAACGGGCCACTAACTCCCGATGCGGATGAAATATTTGGAAAAAGCGGAGTACTGGTAGTGCCCGATATGTACCTGAATGCAGGTGGCGTTACTGTTTCTTATTTTGAATGGTTGAAAAACCTGAGCCATGTGCGTTATGGAAGGATGGAAAAACGTTTTAATGAGAACATGAACTCACATATAATTGGCCAGATAGAATCACTGACGGGCAAAGTAGTATCCGATAAAGAAAAAGAATACATCATGCATGGTGCCGATGAAGTGGATTTAGTTTATAG
>JBEBIF010000809.1:0-1006 GCA_040080515.1 Chitinophagaceae bacterium
GAATACCTACAAAAACCACATCATCAAGGTTAGGATGCTTTGTATTCAATGAAGTTGCCAGCCCGTTAATGGCTTCAGTTAGTTCTTTTGATGAGAGTAACACCTGCATATCGGTTTTTTGAGGTGAAGGTACAGACTTGTGTTTTAGCCTGGAGCAGGTTTTTACTTTTATCCCTATAAGCAGGTATTGTTTTCGGTCATTACATTAAGTACTTTTAGGCATGCTCTGCAGGTTAGTTAACAATACCAGGTTCTTTTTTGCTACGGTATTAGGTTCTGTTTTTTGTTTAACCGCATCTTCGCAAACGCCTAAGGGTTTAATAACTGAGAACAAGCAGGTTGTTGCTGCCGGTAAAACAAGGGCACTGGTTATCGGCATTTCTAAATACCAGTATATCGACTCATTGGAATATGCAGACCGGGATGCACAAATGTTTGCTGACTATCTGCGTCAGGCCCATTTCTGGGGTATTCATAAAGATGATGTCACCCTGCTGATAAATGATAAGGCAAAGAACGGTGATGTGATCACCCAGTTGGCTCGGATTGCACAGGTATCACAACCTGGTGATAACCTGATCTTTTATTTTTCAGGACATGGAGATGTTGAAACGATTACTCAATTTAATAACGGGTACCTGCTGGCTTATGATACGTACAGCAATAATTATATAGCAGGAGCTTTACCTATCAGTTTTTTAAAAGAACTTTTTGTTACCCTGATCAACAAGAATATAAGAATTATCGTAGTTACGGATGCCTGCAGATCCGGCAAGCTTGCCGGTGGTATGAAAGGAAGTGAATTCGTAGCTGCAGCGATCAGCAATATGTGGAATACTGAAATTAAAATACTCAGTACCCAACCAGGACGTTTGTCCTATGAAGGAACCGAATGGGGAAATGGACGAGGTGTATTTTCCTGGTATCTCATCAAAGGCCTGAATGGTGAAGCCGATGCGAATAACGATTCCCTGATCACTATTGCAGAGCTGGATATGTACGTTGG
>JBEBIF010000810.1:0-1006 GCA_040080515.1 Chitinophagaceae bacterium
AACCTATGGTGATATTTCGCCGGTGCGGTTGAACAGTAATGGCGTGAGTGCCTTCGTCAGCATCATGCGGGGATGTAACAATATGTGCTCTTTTTGTGTGGTGCCCTTTACAAGAGGCCGGGAAAGAAGCCGCAGTGCAGAAAGCATCATAGCTGAATGTACCGACCTCTTTGAAAATGGATACCGGGAAGTAACGCTGCTGGGGCAAAATGTGGATAGCTACTATTACACCGACAACGAATCACAGACCACAGCTGACGGACAGCAGGTGGCCGTTACGTTTGCGCAATTATTGGAACAAGTGGCGCTGATATCACCGCTTTTGCGGGTTCGCTTCTCTACTTCTCATCCGAAAGATATTACAGATGAAGTATTGCACACCATTGCGAAGTATGAAAATATCTGCAACTATATTCATTTGCCGGTGCAAAGCGGTTCTTCCAGGATATTGCAACTGATGAACCGGACCTACACCCGGGAATGGTATATGGCAAAAGTGGACCGGATCAAACAGATCATCCCCGGTTGCGGCATCAGCGCCGATATCATTACCGGTTTCTGTACCGAAGAAGAAGAAGACCACCAGGATACGCTGAGCATTATGGAGTATGCACAATATGATTACTCGTATATGTTCTTCTATTCTGAGCGTCCGGGCACTCTGGCGCAACGCCGCTTTAAAGATGATGTGCCGCTCGACATAAAGAAACGGAGACTGCAGGAAGTGGTGGACCTGCAAAACAGGCTGTCGCTGAAAAGCAACAAGCGGGATATCGGAAAGACGTTTACCATATTAATTGAAGGAGAAAGTAAAAAAAGCACAGCTGACTGGATGGGCAGAAGTTCGGAAGGAAAGGTGTTTGTTTTTCCGAAGAAGAATTTCAACCTGAAGAAAGGTGATTATGTGAAGGTAAAGGCCGAGGATTGTACGCAGGGAACATTGATCGGAACAATTATTAATTAGTAATCATTAATTAATAATTCAAACTACAAAAAATGGATATTC
>JBEBIF010000019.1:0-20939 GCA_040080515.1 Chitinophagaceae bacterium
TAAGAGACAGCTGCTGCATGTGGACATAAAGTTTTTAACGCTGCCGGAATTTTACACCCGAATTGAAAACCCGGTCGTTCTTTTTGAAAGAAAAAAACAGCTGACGGATATCATTAACTCTACAAAAGCAGAATGGCCGGCGGTGGAGTACCAATGGATAGAAGACCGCATCTGGACATGGGTACATTATATTGCCAGCAAGGCTGCCCGTGGCGAATATTTTGAATGCCTGGATGGATTGGGTTTTATACGGGCACGGGTGCTGGCACCGCTAATGCAGTTAAAAAGCAAAACACAGCCAAGAGGTTTGAGAAAAGCGGAAATGAAATTGAACCTGCCCGACCTGGAGAACTTAAAGATCACTTTAGCACAATATAGCCGGGCTTCTGTTTTAAAGGCATTGGATAATACCGTAAGCATTTACCGGGCACTGCGGCGAAAACTATTTCCCCAGGATATTCAATTGCAGGCAACAGCAGAGAAAAAAAGCATGGATTATTTTAAAAAAATAAAAAATAACTGACGGTTTCATAATTATTTTAAACACTATTCCTAAAAAAGGCAATATGAAAAAACTACTACTGGTCCTTATTGGTACTGCTTTCTTTACTGCTATCCATGCGCAGGAACCTTCCATTGCGGAAAAATTGGTGCAGGAACAACTGGATGCGTATAACAAAAGAGATATCGATGCATTTTTAAAGCCGTATGCCGACACAGTGGTCCTGTACTTTTTTCCCAATCAGCTGATCAATAAGGGAAAGGAGTCCATGCGAAAGGAATATGGAGAAATGTTTACGAATTTACCCGACCTGCATTGCACCCTTAAGAACAGGATCGTTTTGGGCAATAGGGTGATTGATGAAGAGTCTGTGGTTTTTAACAAAGACAAACCGGCGATGCGTGCTGCAGCTATCTATACTATTGCCGGAGGCAAGATAGTGGCGGTGCATTTTATTTCACAATAGCAAGGTACAATGACATCTGCTGTTTATATTTCATAGCTTTACTTTTCTGATTCAAATGAATTCCATTCTAATCATAGACGACGAAGAAAAACTGCGGCAGCTATTAAAAAAAATCATTTCTTTGGAAGGCTTCACAGTGCTGGAAGCCAACACTCTTAAGTCGGCGCTGAAAGTGCTGGAAAAAGAGACCGTTGATGTGGTGCTCTGCGATGTGAAACTACCGGATGGCAATGGCGTTGATTTTATAAAAGAGATCAAACAGGCCCATTCCGAAGTTGAGGTTATTTTACTTACTGCCTACGGCAATGTACCTGACGGGGTGCAGGCTATGCGGAACGGAGCATTTGATTACATCATGAAGGGCGATGATAATGATAAGATCATCCCTTTGCTGAGCAGGGCTTTGGATAAAGTGCATTTGGCAAAAAAGGTGGAGTTACTGCAAAAACAGGTGGGAGACAAATATTCTTTTGATTCCATCATTGGCGATTCACCATTAATACAGCAGGCTGTTATATTGGCAAAAAAAGTGTCTGGAACGGATACTACTGTTTTACTGTTGGGCGAAACCGGAACCGGTAAAGAAGTTTTTGCGCAGGCTATTCATCACCGAAGCACCCGCAGTAATAAATCATTTGTAGCGGTTAACTGCAGTTCTTTTAGCAAAGAACTATTGGAAAGTGAATTGTTTGGACATAAGGCCGGCGCTTTTACAGGGGCTGTAAAAGATAAAAAAGGATTGTTTGAAGAAGCCAATGGTGGCACCATCTTCCTGGATGAGATTGGTGAAATGCCGGGTGAACTACAGGCCAGGTTATTGCGGGTGCTGGAAACCGGAGAGTTTATCAAAGTAGGTGATACCAAGACCCTGAAAGTAGATGTTCGCATCATTGCCGCCACCAACAGGGATCTGCAAAATGAGATTGAAGCAGGGCATTTTCGTTCTGACCTGTTTTATCGTTTATCTGTTTTTCAAATTTCATTGCCTTCGCTAAAAGAACGGTTGAAAGACATTTCTGCACTGGCTGTTTTTTTTACAAACATTTTTGCTGCCAAAACGAACAAACCGGTTCCAGTCTTACAAAAAGAATACCTTGATGCACTGCAGCAATACAATTGGCCGGGTAATATCCGGGAACTCAAAAATGTGATAGAACGGAGTGTGATACTGGAAAATGGAACGGAGCTGACCACCGCCACGTTGCCTTTCAACATGCAGCATTCGGAAGATACAAAAGCCCTTTCCTCTTTCGATCTGGCAGCAGTTGAAAAACAGCATATTCAAAAAGTATTACAACATACCGGGGGCAATAAAACAGAAACGGCAAAGTTGCTCGGCATCGGGTTGACCACCCTGTACCGGAAAATTGAAGAGTATCATATTCAATAAGATCCTTCCATTTTGAAAATACACCCTTCCAAAATGGAAGGGTTTTCAATTTCGATACCTCTCTGTATTATCATCCTCATTCCCCAAAACCCTTATCCGGGTGGGTTTTCATCAGTTCAAAGCCGTCCTCCTCTTTATCGGCATATCATTTGGCCCTACCAGAGAAAACAAACAACAATGAGCAGTGACCCTTTAAGAGGTTTAGGTAAAAAACTAAAGCTCCATATCCTGATCCCGGTTATTTATTTCGGTGGTCTGATCGTAGCTCTGATAATCAAGTCGTTGAATTAAAGGATCGATTATAGCTAATGACTATCAACTGTGAGGCTATTTGCCATCATGAAAAACCGTTTTATTAAAAGGTAAGCTTTACTCCGGCCAAATGAAACAGTTCAAAAAAAAGATATAAAAGCTGTTGCATTGATTATCCTGGTCTGGTTGATGGCGTTTACCCTTGTTTATGTTGCAATAGTGAAATTCAAATTCTTCCTTCGATAAAAATTAAATACCATGCTAACAATTATTCTATTACTCGCCGGGCTTATCTGTTTCTGGCTTTTTTTTAAATCTATTGACTGGTTCGAAAAAATATAACACTTCGGCACCCTGATTAGTCCCGATAATTGTCGGGAGGACAGGGTGACAAACAAAATTGAAAATAACATGACATTACTATTCATCATTTCGGTCCTGGTCTTCGTTTACCTCTGCTATGTACTGGTAAAACCAGAAAAATTCTAATCATTACAAACTGAATTATTTATGAACACTGAAATTTTAGGCATTATTCTCATGTACGGCCTTACGGTTGCACTGGCTATTCCATTAGGCCGGTACATAGGCAAAGTATATGAAGGAGAAAAAACATGGCTGGACCGTTTGTTTGGCCCGGTTGATAAAATGTTCTATAAACTTGGCGGTATTGATTCCGGCAGGGAAATGAACTGGAAGCAGCATTTAAAGGCATTGCTTTTGATCAATCTTGTATGGTTCATTATTTCCATGCTTGTGTTGATGAACATGGGCTGGTTACCATTGAACCCGGACGGAAATCCGTCAATGTCCGCCGACCTTGCTTTCAATACTTCAACAAGCTTTGTGACCAATACCAACCTGCAGCATTATTCAGGAGAGTCTGGATTGTCTTATCTCGGTCAAATGATCTTAATGTTATGGCAATTTATTAGCGCTGCTACAGGTATGGCTATTTGTGCAGTTGTATTCCTTGCTATGAAAGAAAGAACAACTGAAAATCTGGGAAATTTTTATTACTTATTTGTAAGATCTGCCACCAGGATATTATTGCCTCTCGCTATTGTTGTTGCAATGATACTTGCTTTCAATGGTACACCTATGAATTATGAAGGCAAAGCGCAATACATATCTCTGCAGGGTGATACTGTGAATGTGAGCCGCGGGCCAGCTGCTGCCATGGTTGCTATTAAACAACTCGGAACAAACGGGGGCGGTTATTATGGCCCTAACTCTGCACATCCATTAGAGAACCCTAACTACTTTACCAATATTGTTGAAAACCTGAGCATTCTTTTAATTCCCATTGCCATGGTGTTTGCATTGGGCTATATTCTGAAAAGAAAAAGATTTGCCTGGATGGTGTTTGGCGTAATGACTGTTGGCTTCTTATTATTATTGGGTAATGCAGTATATAACGAAATGCACGGTAATCCTATGATTGCCAAGATGGGTATTGCACAGCCACTGGGAAGTATGGAAGGCAAAGAAGTTCGGTTTGGTCCGGGCGCCTCGGCTTATTGGGGCGTTACTACAACTGTTACATCGAATGGCTCTGTCAATTCCATGCATGACAGTTTTACTCCACTTGCCGGCATGAGTGCTATGCTTGGCATGATGGTAAACTCATTTTATGGAGGCGTTGGTGTTGGCTACCTGAACTTTTACATATTTATCATCATTGCTGTTTTCATCAGTGGGTTGATGGTGGGAAGAACACCTGAATTTTTGGGTAAAAAGATAGAAGCCAAGGAGATGAAGATCGCTGCTATCATTGCATTGCTTCACCCGTTGCTTATCCTGGCGGGTACTGCATTGTCCTCCTACATATATGCACACAACCCTGAAACGTATGCCGGCTGGCTCAATAATCCGGGCAATCACGGCTTTAGTGAAATGCTCTATGAATTCACTTCCGCTTCCGCCAACAATGGAAGCGGGTTTGAAGGATTGGGCGATAACACACCGTTCTGGAATATTGCCTGTGGTATTGTAATGCTGCTGGGAAGGTTTTTACCGATCATCGGACCTGTTGCGATTGCCGGTATTCTGGCTAAGAAGAAATATATACCCGAAAGCGCCGGCACTCTGAAAACAGATAACAGCACATTTGGTATCATGGTATTTGCGGTAATATTCATTGTAGCGGCGCTGAGTTTCTTCCCGGCGTTAACATTAGGACCGATCGCAGAATTTTTTGGAATGAAATAATACTCACAACTATGTCAAAACATTATAAAAGCAATAAACTATTTGAAGGCTCCCTGGTAAAAGAAGCGCTGAAGCAGTCTTTTATTAAACTAAACCCCCGCAGCATGTTCCGCAATCCCGTGATGTTTACCGTGTGGATTGGCACATTGATCATGGCAGGCGTTTGTATCTGGATCGCTACGGGTGAAAATTCGCAGGGAAGCCTGGTGTATAATATCATTATCACCTCTATACTGTTCATTACGCTGTTGTTTGCCAATTTTGCCGAGGCCATTGCAGAAGCAAGAGGTAAGGCACAAGCGGACAGCTTAAGAAAGACAAGGGAAGAAACACCGGCGAAGAAGGTCTTTACCGTTGGCGAAATGTATGTGAATGAAGTAAAGATTGTTCCTTCTTCTCAATTAAGAAAAGGTGATGTCTTTCTTTGTGAAACCGGCGACACCATACCGATGGACGGAGAGATCATTGACGGTATTGCCACTATTGATGAATCTGCTATCACCGGTGAATCTGCACCCGTGATAAGGGAATCTGGTGGTGATAAAAGTTCTGTAACAGGCGGTACCAAAGTATTGTCCGACAGAATAAAAGTTCGGGTGACCACCGAACCTGGTGAATCTTTCCTGGATAAAATGATCGCCCTGGTAGAAGGTGCATCAAGACAAAAAACACCGAATGAGATTGCCTTAACGATCTTACTGGCCGGGTTTACCATAGTATTTATCATTGTATGCGTTACATTAAAACCGTTTGCAGACTATGCCAATACGCCTATCACCATTGCTGCGTTCATATCGCTGTTTGTTTGCCTGATACCAACAACCATTGGTGGTTTATTATCTGCCATCGGCATCGCCGGTATGGACAGGGCTTTGCGGGCCAATGTTATTACCAAAAGTGGTAAAGCAGTTGAAACAGCCGGAGACCTGGACGTACTGTTGTTGGATAAAACAGGAACTATTACTATTGGTAACAGGAAAGCCACCAATTTTTATCCCACCAATGGTGTTGATAAATCCGCTTTCGTGGAAGCCTGTGCATTATCCTCTTTATCGGATATGACGCCAGAGGGAAAATCAATTATTGAACTGGCCAATCTTAATGCAAACAGTTTTAATACAACCGGCGCACAGTTTATTGAGTTTACTGCCGAAACAAGAAGCAGTGGCGTTAACCTGGCCGATGGAAGAAGGATCCGGAAAGGCGCTTTTGATTCAATAAGAAATATAGCAACCAAAGCTGGTAATTCATTTCCGGAAGACACTGCAGAAAATGTAAAAACCATTTCCTCTAATGGAGGAACACCGCTGGTGGTATGCGAGAATGAAAAAATACTGGGTGTAATTGAACTACAGGACATTATTAAGCCCGGCATACAGGAACGTTTTGAACGGTTGAGAAAAATGGGCGTGAAAACAGTAATGGTAACTGGCGACAACCCTTTAACTGCAAAATACATTGCCGAAAAAGCCGGCGTGGATGATTTTATTGCTGAAGCAAAGCCGGAAGACAAAATGAATTATATCCGCAAGGAGCAACAGGGAGGGAAATTGGTAGCGATGATGGGTGATGGAACTAATGATGCTCCGGCATTGGCACAGGCAGATGTTGGTGTGGCCATGAACAGCGGCACACAAGCTGCCAAAGAAGCCGGTAATATGGTGGACCTGGATAACGACCCTACCAAGCTGATTGAAATCGTAGAGATCGGAAAACAATTGTTGATGACAAGAGGAACGCTTACCACATTCTCCATTGCAAATGATGTGGCAAAATATTTTGCGATTGTTCCGGCCTTGTTTATTGTATCCATTCCGGGCTTGCAGGCTTTGAATATAATGAACCTTCACGGCCCCGAAAGCGCCATTCTGTCTGCAGTGATATTTAATGCGATCATTATTCCACTGTTAATACCATTGGCATTAAAAGGGGTTGCCTATAAGCCAATCGGGGCAAGTGCTTTACTAAGAAGAAATCTTCTTATTTATGGATTGGGCGGCGTGATCGTTCCCTTTATAGGAATAAAATTGATCGATCTGCTTGTATCCATTTGGTTTTAAAAAATAAACTCATTATAAAATGAAACAAAATATTCTTCCGGCAATAAGACTGACCCTGGTTTGCATGGTGTTCTTTATGGGAATTTATTCCTTAGCGATCCTGGGTGGTGCACAATTGGCGCCTGGAAAAGGGAAAGGTGAAACAGTAGCTGTTAATGGTAAAGTAGTAGGTTGGAAATTATTGGGCCAGAAATTTACAGACGATAACTATTTCTATAGCCGTCCTTCCGCTGTTGATTATAATGCAGCAGGTTCGGGTGGCAGCAACAAAGGCCCTACCAATCCTGATTACCTGAAACAGGTAAAGGAGAGGATCGATACTTTTTTGGTACATAATCCCGGTGTAAAGAAAGAAGACATCCCTTCTGACCTGGTAACGGCTTCCGGAGCAGGCCTCGACCCTGATATTTCTCCGCAAGGAGCTTATGTGCAGGTAAAACGCATTGCGGCTGTACGCAACTTGCCAGAAGAAAAAATAAAAGCATTGGTAGAAGAGCATATTCAAAAACCACTGGCAGGAATGTTCGGCACTTCAAAGGTGAATGTGCTGAAGCTGAACATAGCATTAGATAATTTAAAATAAAAGACCACTTAAAATTGAATGACGATGAAAAAGATCTTATTTGGAGCCCTTATGTTGATGAGTACCCAATTAGTGGCTCAGGATTCAACAGGCTCATTGACCATCAGCGGCTATGCCGAGGCATACTATCAATACGATTTTAATAAACCTGCCGATAATAACCGGCCCGGTTTTGTCTATAGTCACAACCGCCACAATGAATTTAACCTGAACCTCGGCTTTATTAAAGCCAGCTATGCTGCCAGCCGGGTAAGGGCCAACCTTGCCCTGGCAGCAGGCACTTATATGAATGCCAACTATTCCGCAGAGCCGGGTGTATTGAAAAATATATATGAGGCCAATGCCGGTGTTAAACTAGGCAAAAAGAACCTTTGGCTGGATGCCGGGATCTTTGGTTCGCATATCGGTTTTGAAAGCGCCATCAGTAAGGATTGCTGGACCCTGACAAGAAGTATCCTTGCAGAAAACTCTCCTTATTTTGAAGCAGGCGCCAAACTCACTTACACTTCTGATAATGGAAAATGGCTGGTAAGTGGCCTGGCACTGAATGGCTGGCAACGCATCACCCGTGTAAGCGGAAACTCTTTAATGAGCTGGGGCACTCAACTACAATACAAGCCTTCAGACAAAGTATTGCTGAACTACAGCACTTTCCTCGGCACCGATAAACCCGACAGTGCCAGGTTGTCAAGGTTTTTCCATAATATATATGGTGTGTTCAGCATTACAGATAAGTTTGGTGTGACTGCTGGTTTTGACATTGGCAGCGAAGAAAAATCTCCCGGCAGTTCTACCAGTAATACCTGGTACTCACCGGTATTGATCCTGAAATATGCCTTTACCCCTAAGTGGACCATTGCAGCCCGGGCAGAATATTACAGTGATGAAAACGGGGTGATCATTGCCACCGGCACGCCTAACGGATTTAAAACAACCGGTTTTTCCCTGAATATTGATCACAGCCCGGCCAAAAATGTACTGGTGCGGCTGGAAGCAAGAAGCCTTAACAGTAAAGATGATATTTTTATAAAGCCAACTGGGGCGACCAATAATAATACGTTCGTTGCCGGATCGGTTGCCGTAAGTTTTTGAAGCAGTTGCTGAGCAGCGATCTGAACGATGAAGTGAGTGACACAACAGGCGATGATAGTAGCACTAAAGCCTGGCAAAAAAAATATGGACAAGGAAGCAAATGAATGGTTAGCAAAAATTCAGCCTGATAAAAAAGGAAAGCTGAAGATTTATATCGGCATGAGCGCCGGTGTGGGCAAAAGCTATCGTATGCTCCAGGAAGCCCACAACCTGCTTCGTAATAATAAAAACGTAAAGATCGGCTACATAGAAACGCATGGCCGCAAAGAAACAGAAGCGCTGGTAGAAGGATTGCCCGTGATTCCAAGACGCCAGGTATTTTACAAAGGCAAACAACTGGATGAACTGGATGTGCAAGCCATTTTATTATTGCAACCCGATGTGGTAATAGTGGATGAACTGGCCCATACCAATATACCCGGCAGCAAAAATGAAAAGCGCTGGCAGGATGTACTCGACATACTGGCAGCCGGCATTGATGTGATAAGCGCTGTAAATATCCAGCATATTGAAAGCATCAATGAAGATGTAAAAGCCATCACCGGTGTAGAAGTAACAGAACGGGTACCCGACAAGCTGCTGCAAATGGCAGACGAAGTGGTGAACATCGACCTTACTGCTGATGAGCTGATAACAAGGCTGAAAGAAGGCAAGATATACGACCACAGCAAAGTACAGCAGGCATTGACCAATTTCTTCCAGTCGGAAAAAATACTACAGCTTCGGGAGCTGGCCCTGAAAGAAGTGGCCGGGCAGGTGGAACGTAAGGTGGACCATGAAGTAACAGGCAAAGAAAAAGCCTGGCGGCATGAACGTTTCGTGGCCTGCATCTCCACCAATCATGAAATAGCGCAGCGCATTATACGGAAAACGGCAAGACTTGCTTCTTATTACAACAGCCAGTGGTTTGTACTGTATGTGCAAACGCCGAAAGAAGCCCCTGATAAGATACCACTGGCAGCCCAACGGCATTTGATAAACAATTTCAAGAATGCTACCGAATTGGGCGCTGAAGTTATCCAGGTAAAACACACCAATATTGCACAAGCAATTATGGAAGCGGTAGAGGAAAAACAAATTACCACGGTCTGCATCGGCAAACCTCACTTAAATTTGTTCCAGGTTATACTCCGCACTAATGTTTTCAACCAGTTACTGAAAACACTTTCGAAGAATGATGTAGATCTTATAATATTATCATGAACACGGGTTGGCCACGAATTACACGAATACCACGAATGAATACAATGAAATACAAAATGATCGCCTCCGGCAAATTAATTTCTCCCATTCGTGACATTCGTGTAATTCGTGGCTAAAAAAATCGCCGCAGGCGAAAACAATGGCTATCAAACTAAAAACAAAAGTGGCCCTCGGTGGCATCTTTCTCTTTGCCCTGCTGATATTAGTAGGGGCTGTAAGTGTATTTTACTTCAACCGGCTCAGCGATGATTCCAAAGAGATCGTAAAAGATAACTATGAAACGCTGAACTACTCCAGGGATATGCTGAAAGAACTCGACTCTCTCAGCGGCAACAACAGTTTAACAGCCTTCAACAATTTTGAAACTAACCTGCAGGCACAGGAAAAGAATATCACCGAACCCGGTGAAAAAGAACTAACCCTTTCCCTTCGCCGGAATTTTAACGCCCTCAAAGGCAATGGCAAGATCGATTCACTTTCATCGCTTATCCGCAAAGACATCAGCGAGATCATGCAGGTGAACCTGAAAGCCATTGATAAAAAAAATCAAACAGCGCAGTCTTCTGCACAGCAGGCCAAAACGATCATCACTATCTGCCTGACCGTGTGTCTTTTGCTCGGATTTACCTTTCTTTTTAATTTCCCTTCCCTGGTCGCATCACCCATTGCATCACTTACAGAAGGGATCAAAGCCATTGCCAATAAAAAATATGGCGAACGCATACACCTGAACCGCAAAGATGAATTTGGCGATCTTGCCAATGCCTTCAACACGATGGCCGAACGGCTGGACGAATACGAGCACAGCAACCTTTCCAAGATCATGTTTGAAAAGCAACGGGCCGAAGCAGTCATCAATTCACTCAAAGATGCCAGCATCGGTATCGATAATAAAGGCATCGTTCTCTTTGCCAACCAGCAGGCCCTGCAATTATTGAACCTGAAAGAAGCCGACATCATCAGCCTGCCGCAGGAAGAGGTAAAGAAAAGAAATGACCTGTTCCGTTTTTTGATCAATGAACAAAACAGTATCCCTTTCAAGATCGTGGTGGAAGGGAAAGAAAATTATTTTACCAAAGAGATCATAGAACTTACTCAAGGCAGTCAAAAAGCCGGCCAGGTGATCGTATTAAAAAATATTACCCCGTTCAAAGAACTGGATGTGGCCAAAACAAATTTTATGGCCACCATCTCTCATGAATTAAAAACCCCCCTAGCTTCTTCTGATTTTAGTTTGAAACTATTAGAAGATGACAGAATAGGAACCTTGACCCCTGAGCAAAAAGAATTGGTACAAAGTCTGAAAGGTGATAATAAACGATTATTGCGGATACTGAGTGAATTGCTCGATATGTCGCAGGTAGAAAGTGGAAAGATCCAATTGACACTACAAACTGTTCAGCCCTGGGGATTGATAGATAAAGCCATTGACTCTTTGCAAAATGCAGCCAAACAAAAAAACGTCACTATTCAAAAACAAATAGCGGAGAATATCTCTGCTGTAAAAGCAGATGCTGATAAAACGACCTGGGTGCTTAATAATTTTCTTACTAATGCCATCCGTTATTCAAAGGAGAATGCAGAAGTCATCATAAGTGTGCAGCAACAGGGAGAAAAGGTACAATTCTCCGTACAGGATTTTGGCAAAGGAATAGAACCGCAATACCAGGATAAGATCTTCGACCGCTACTTCCAGGTGCCGGGCACCAAAGAAGGTACCGGCCTCGGCCTCGCCATCTGCAAAGAATTTATAGAAGCACAGGGCGGCACCATTACCGTTGAATCTGATTTTGGAAAAGGAAGCAGGTTTAGCTTTTCGTTACAGGCGGAAGGTTTGTAGTTGAGGGTTTGAAGTTCAAGGTTTGAGGTTTCGCAGGGCAAAGCCAATTTCGTAACTACCTCGTTATCACCCGCATCCCGCCACCGCCACCAGCATTATTCAATCCTGTCTTGCTCAGGCTGTAGGTAAAACTGAGCAGGAAGAACTGTCGGAGCGTCAGCACTTTTGAATCTTCAATATAGCTGTTACTGTTATTGCGGCTTACGCCGATGTTCTTGTTCAGCAGGTCCCTGGCGCTTAATTTCAGTTCGCCCCGGTTGAAGTTCAGTATCTGTTTGCTGATGCTGGCATTCCACAATGGTATTTTGGTATTGAACCCTGCTGCCCTTTGGCTGTTGATGCTGTAGGTAAAATCGGTGGAGAAGAAAAACCGTTTCGGCATTTCCCAGTCTATTGAAGTGCTGTACTCCTGTAAAAAATAATTGTTGTTGGAGGCTGGTTGCAGTGAATATTTTGTTTTATAATAATTAAATCCTGCCCCAACACTGATATTTAATTTTTCTGTCGGGTTCATATCCAGCCGCACATCCGGGCCCAGGCTTACGGTGTTGATCGTATTTGTTACGATCTGCCCCGAAACCGTATTGGTTAATTGCTTGCTGCTGCTGCGTCCAATGCTGCTGCTAAACTCCACATTCCCTTTTAAAAAGCGTACCGGCATGCTGTAGCTGATATTACTATTCAGATTATACACTCCGTTCACATTTACAGGTTTGGTCTTACGTACTCCGTTCAGCAGGTTTATGGAATCATAGTTCACTATCTTATTTTGTGTGGCCTGCATGGTCAGGAACATAAAGAGGTTCTTGTTCTTATAGGGGCTCACTAAATTCATGTGGAGCTGTGCGGTATGGTTGTACTCCTGTTTCAGGTCCGGGTTTCCTTCTTTTATATTTAAAGAGTTGCTGTTGTCCGGCACCGGCTGCAATTGTGCCATCGTTGGTTGTGTTGTAGAAGTATTATATGTGAGTGAAAAACTTTTGAACCGTGTAAAGTTGTATTGAAACCGGGCGTTGGGCAACAGGTTCCGGAATGTTTTACTGATCAATGAATCTTTTGTACCACTGATGATCTTTCCTTCCAGCTCCGCCTGCTGCCAGTTGGCGCCAAAGGAATAATTGTATTTTTTCTTTTGCGTCCGCATTCGTAAGCCGGCATTGGTATAGCTGTAGGTATTTTCAAAATCATTGGTCAGCAACGTATTCAGCTGATCAAATTTTCCGCTTCCTTTATTGTAATCCCAGGTTTGTTTTTGCGAAGTACTTTTAGTGTTGCTTTTTCCCACACTAAATTCCAGTAAGGACCTTTTCCAAATGGGTTCGGTGTACACCGCTCTTGCATTGTATCCTTTCAGGTCGGCTTTGGTGGTGCTTAGCTGGTTGAGCGTATCTTTCTTTAGCAAAGAACCGCCGGGGTCATAAAA
This sequence comes from Chitinophagaceae bacterium, assembly GCA_040080515.1. Classification (GTDB taxonomy): domain Bacteria; phylum Bacteroidota; class Bacteroidia; order Chitinophagales; family Chitinophagaceae; genus JJ008. Next base: position 13,023 of record JBEBIF010000019.1, read on the forward strand.
ACTGTTGATGGAGGACAGGCTTCCATCTCCGTCACTTTCATTCAGGCTGGTTTGTAGTGAAAGGGAGAATGTTCTTCCCTTGCGGGCAAATTTTTTCCGCCAGATAATATCATTTCGAAAGTTATACCCTTTAGTAGCTGATGTGGTATTACTGAATCCTTCGTTGGTCATCGTTTTATCGGCTGCCAGTGTCTGGTAGTCTGTCTGCGATCTGTTATCTGTTTGCTGGTAACTGAATGATGGAGTGATGCGTATAGAATTCATCGAATCTGCCTGGTATAAGGTGTTCAGGTTAAACCGGTGATTGTTACTCAAATTATCAGTAACCGAGTTTTGATTGTAGAAGTAAGTGCCGGGTAAAGAATACTGCCGTTGTATATGGCTTTCCTGGTTAGGGTTAAACCGGTTGTAGAAATAATTACTTTGAAAATCCAGTTTGGTCCCGATAATATTATTGTAGTTCAATCCGCCGCCCCATGCAGTATTGATACCGCCGTTGCGGCCACCGCCAATACCCATGGCTGCAGCTTCCTCGCCCGATATATTGATATTAATATTACCGCCTCCACCTCTTTGCATTCTTGCCAGCTCACCAGTAAAGTTGAGGATGTCCATAAAAGAAAATCCCTCGGCGTTGGTATTGTTGCCCATACCGATGGCAGAAAATTGCCGGGCCCCTTTAAATGAGTTAATATTTAACTTGCCCTCATACCGCTCTTTGTTACCAACTCCTGCATTCACTTTTCCAAACATCCCTTTCTTCTTATCCTTCTTCAGTTTCAGGTTGATGGTCTTTTCATAGTTTCCATCCTCAAACCCGGTAAGTTGGGCCTGGTCACTTTGCTTGTCATATACCTGCACTTTATCAACTGCATCGGCGGGCAGGTTTTTGGTGGCCATTTTGGGGTCGTTGCCAAAAAATTCTTTGCCATCCACCAGTACTTTGGTCACTTTTTCTCCCTGTGCTTTGATGGTGCCGTCTTTTTCTACTTTTACCCCGGGCAATTTTTTCAGCAGCTGTTCAACACTGGCATTGGGTGGTGTTTTAAATGATCCCGCATTGTATTGAATGGTATCGTTGATCAGTGTAACCGGTGGCGCTTCTGCTGCAAGCACCACTTCTTCCAGCACCTTGGCTTTATCGCTCAGCACCAGGCTTCCAAGTTCTGCATTCTTGTTATTATCTGTTATGCTGAAATATTTGTTACTGTTGTGATAGTTGACGTGGGTGATCATCAGCCGGTAGTCACCATTGGCCAGGCCCTTGAGTTCAAACCTGCCGTCGTTGCCCGTCATGGGAAAGGTGATAAGCGAAGAGTCTTTTCTTTCCAGCACGGTAACTGTAGCACCGGCAACTGGTTGTTCGCTGATCGTATCAAAAGCAATTCCTTTTACAGAACCATTTTTTTGCGCCAGCAGTGCGGCTGAAAAACAAACCGATAAAAAAAACAGGGAACCCTTTCTCATAGCTTATTCATTTCAGCTACGAAAATATTCTTAGCTAATGGCAAAGTGGGTTAAAGGGGCTTTGTTTAATGTTAATGAAGGTTAAAGAATCTCGCCAAAGTCGAATATCGAACAGATGAACAAGGAATTTTGAATTAAGAAGGAAAAGCCCGTGCTTTGAGAACTCTCCGTACTTCATTATTCAGTATTCCTTGTTCATCTGTTCTTCTGTTCATCACTCTTCCTTGGTGGCTCCTCTTTCATCATCCTCCCTGTCCTTGTCATATACCAGTACCCTTACTTTCCATTCCATCGGGGCAATAAATTGTAATAAGATCTCGACTTTCATCTTTTTGACGGTATCGTTCTCCGGTTCAAAAGAAAAAACAATGGACGTAAATTTCTTTGACTCCGCCGGTGCTTCATATGTTCCTTTCAGGTGAAAGGGCTTTCCCTCACCCACCATTACGGAAAGATTCTGGAGTTGATTGAACAGGGATTTGAATTTTTGCTTTGCTTTTTCAAAGTTTTCCGTTGTCAGCATCAGGGCTTCCCAGCTGCAAACTTCTTTTTTGGCGGAGTAGCGGGTAATAAAGCTTTCTTCTGCGCCGTTCACTTTAAAATTGCACTGGTAGTCGGTGGATTGGGGGTTTTCTTTTATCACTTCGCCCATCAGGTTGATAAAGCGGTTGGGGTAATCCTCTATCACCTTCTTCACGTCATTACCCACCCCATTGATACCGGGTAGCCGGAGCTGGGCGCTACCAGTATTGAAAAAAAGGGCACTAATCGTAATCAGCACAAGTGATTTTACGGATTTTGTCATCAGCGCTGGATTTAACGGGTTAATAACAGCTGGCAATATTATTACTTTTTAGTTTTATTACATACTTTTAGACACATTCTGTTCGTTAACCCTTTATAAAATTTGAGACTATGAAAAACAGGAACCTCACTCATTCTCATGAAGAAGCAAAAATTTACCGTCATTATTACAAATCTTCAGTAAATCCGTTCCGGTTACTTAAATCGATACTGACCGTTTTGATCTCCGGCAATTCAGCGGTAGCAAGCACCCACTACAGGAGAAGGAGATAACCTAATAAGCATTTTCTTTACTAACCCCTACTATATTACCCGCAACCAGTTTGTGTGGTAAGCAAAAACAAAACGTCCCGCCATAAGCGGGACTTTTTTATTTCTGTTCAACGTATAGTCTTTTAATACATTCTTACATCCCTCATGTTCCGTTCCATCATCCTTGGCATGCCGCCGGGCTGCTGTGTACTGGCACCACCCATTTTATTCAGGTTGAACAGGAAGCTCACCATAAAATATCTTTTCAGCACAATGCTTTTGGTATCCTGTACATAGTTGTCGCTGGTGGTGCGGGCGATACTCTGGTTTTGATTCAGGATATCGTTTACAGAAAACTTAAGCTCGCCATTCTTCTTTTTGAAAAGCAGTTTGCTGAAGCTTGCATTCCACAAGGGTATATTCTGATTGTACCCTTCACCCAGCCCGGTATTGATCAGGTAATTGAAATTGGTGCCGAGGATAAAATTCTTCGGGAAGGTATAGCTTACATCACCGGAATAGGTCTGTGTAAAATAATCCACATCTTCCTGCTGCGGATTAGAATAAGAAGTGGTATTGTAGCTTACGTTAACCTTTACGCCAAAGTCGATCTTTTCTTTATTGATATTCAAACCAGCGCCTTGTGTAACGGTAAATGTTTTAGAAGTGTACCGCACCTGTCTCAACAGGCTTACATCTCTTGACAAGCCCATGCTGTTGGTAATATTCACACTGGAGCCTTTCAGCTTCGGATTCTTGAACGGCAATCCCAGCGTTACAAATGATCTGGCGCTATAATACCCGTTCACATTGGCATACCGGGTTACCTGTACAGGGCCCTGCACTGTAATATCATTCACGATCTTATTTTGCGTGGTTGTAAAATTCAGGTTGGCAGCGATGAGTTTAAAGGTGAGGATATTGAAGGTGTTAAACCCGATATTAATATTATGGTTGAATTCCTGTTTCAGGTTGGGGTTACCGATCTTCTGGTTCAGCGTGTCGGTAAGGTCGGGCACATTCTGTAATTGGGAAATGCTGGGCTGATTTGTTCGTCCGTTATAACTGATGCGCAGATTTTTGCTCCGGCTTGGTGTGAAATTGAAGTTCGCCGTAGGGAACAGGTTGGTATAAGAATGGATATTCACCGAGTCTTTGCCTGTCAGCGCCTGGAAGCTTTCGCTTTCTAATGTAGATCTTTGCACACCGATCCCAAACTGGTAGTTGTATTTTTTATTCTGTACCCTGAAATTGGCCCCTATTCTGTGCGCCGTAAAGGTGTTTACAAAATCATTGGTTAGCTTAAGGTTTGGTTCATCATACTTGCCGGATCCTGCGTTATAATTATCTACTTCTTTATCGGAAGTGCTCCGGTTGTTGGTATAAGCATAATTCAATTCCAGTAATTTATTCAAACCGAAAGGTTCTGTATAAGAGGTGCTGACCACATTATTATTTGTGGTTGTTTTTTGCCGGCTTACCTGGTTTTGAACAGTGGTGTTGTACAGCGTTCCATCCGGCCTGAAAAAATCATTGTCTGAATAAGTAAGGCCTTCGCTTTTGCTGTTGCCTGTTGTGTTATTAAATCCAAGGGTCACCGTCCGCCCTGTCTTTCCAAATTTGTGGCGGAACAGGATATTGTTGCCGAGATTAAATCCATTCCTGATGTTGGTATTATTATTTTTTCCGGTATAGGCCAGGTATTCGGCTGCTGGTATTTGTGTTCTGCTGAAAGAAGAATCATTACTGAAACTCTCTGAGTGCTGCAGGGTAAGTGATGGTGTATATAAGATCGAATTGGCCGAGTCTATCTGGTATTCAAAACGAAGATTGAAGCGGTGGTTCTGGTTTTGGTTGTTTGATGACGACTCCTTACTTAGTGTGGCCAGTGAATCGCCATAAGTGCTTTGCCTCAATATGCTTTGTTGTTGCGTGGTGTTGGAGTTTGACATAAAATAACTCCCGGTTATCTTTACTTTACTACCCCACTGATCTGAATAATTAAGCCCCAAAGAGGTGGACTTGATCAACCCGGTGGTACCACCGCTGCTTATTCCACCAAAACCCCCGCGGCCACCGCCAACCATTTGCATTCCTCCGCCAAAATTATTTCCGCCGCCACCGCCGCCGCTAAATCCACTAAAGCCGCCCATAGAGCTGATAATATCAGAAAAAGAAAAGCCCTGTTTATTAATATTATTAGTATTGAAGAGCAGCGAGATCCTTTTATCACCATTAAAACGGTTAAGGCTCAGGTTGCCTTCATATCGTCCATTATCTCCCACGCCTGCCAGTGCCCTGCCGAAATATCCTTTATTACGATCCTTTTTCAGTTTGATGTTTATTGTTTTGCTTCTGCTACCATCATCTATCTTGGTAAATTTTGCCTGGTCGCTCATATCGTCAAATACCTGTACGCTTTCAATCATGTCTGCTGTAAGGTTCTTGGTGGCCAACTTAGGATCATTGCCAAAAAACTCCTTTCCGTCAACCAATACTTTTTGTACTGATTCGCCTTGTGTTTTAATATTGCCTTCTTTATCCACTTCCATTCCAGGTATCTTTTTCAGCAGGTCTTCCACGGTGGCATTGGGTTGCGTTTTAAATCCGCTGGCATTGAATTGTATGGTATCATTTTTTACCTGTATCGGAGATTCGCTGGTGATCACCACGCCTTGCAGTGTTTTATAGTCTTTTTCTACTGCCAGGCTGCCCAGGTCGATGGTCTTTGCTGTGGAAGTAATGGAGACGGTTTGTTTAAATTCTGTATAGCCTTTGCTGGAAATCACTACCCGGTAGTCGCCTTCCACAAGTCCCCTTACTTCAAAAACCCCCTGTTTATTAGATAATGTGAACGTGGCGAGAGAGGAATCTTTTGCATTCAAAACCGATACGGTGGCATCAACTATCGGCTGTTTGGCGGTTGTATCTATTAACTTTCCTTTGATGCTCCCATCGGCCTTTTGGGCCTGAGCGGCAGTAAATAAGGCGAACAGGAAAAGGGATAAGGTAAAAATCTGCTTCATAATCAATATAATAAGTGTACGAAAATAGACGTAAGAAGGAGGAATTACCTTCGAAAAGGGGTTAATTTTTCCGACGAGGATGGGCAAATTGGCTGAATGGACTGATGAGCTGCTCTAAACTCTGTTGCCGGGTGAGCATTAAGTCTTTATTTCGTTACAATAATACCCTGTTGGGGATTTGGGTGCCGAGTACCTGTCAGCGCCTGCTGCCGGGAAGAAAAACCACCTGGCCTTCTAAAGACCATAGGCCAGCAGAAAAGAAACAGCGACTGGAAGGCTTCTTTCACAACTATACCTTACTTTAAATAGCCTGAATTCAATACTTTATCTAAAAAATTCTTTAACGTATGATATGGATTGGCCTCCTGATTATCACCAGGAATAAAAACCAGTCTTCCCCTTGATAAACCGTCTTTCGCAGGCACAAAACTCGTTTGCCAGCTGATGCTGTCAATCTTATAGTTCAGGCTATCTGCAGATGAATTCCTGAATACTTGTATAGCCAGTACATTGCTCACTGGTTCCACCCTGTCTGCAAAATTATTTGTTGTTTTCTTATTAAGATTGCCGCTTGTAATCAGCCTCATTGCTTCTGACTTAGTTTCTGCCTGAAATAATCTCATCGCTTCGTTCCAGTCAATGACTTTTACCTTTTTTGATTGCAAATAAACTGTAATGAAGGTTTGAATACTATCAGGTGGAGGTATATCCTTAATATAGGAGATACAAACTGGCAGGGTCAATCGGTAACTCTGCTTTTTATTCATATTAAAAGAAAATAAAACAAGAAGTGCAGGAAGAAAAATTATTGCTTGACTCTTTTTCATACGTTACTTTATAATAAAATCAGAAAGTACATCATAAAATTATTAATAATATAGAGGTGCCAAAGCTGCCAGGAAATTTTTATTTCGGACAAAATTAGTCGGCCGCTATGAGACATACTGTTATCACACCTCCCAAACCAGCATAACAGTCAATCCAGCAACTAGACCATTCGGTAGCTGTTAAACATGTTGTGGAACATAGTGTGGAAATCGCAAAAAAAAGATCCCAGCAATCTTCTGCTGTATGATGAGGCCTTAATACCGAAATGGCCACTTTGCTTCTGGCCGTTCGTATATCGGCTTGATACTTCTCAAATTCCCGGAGCTCAGGAAATTTTTGATTAAGATCATTTTTCAACTTGTACGCATTTATTAAAAACGACTTAACGCCTTCTTCGGAGTGATATCCAAGTGCAAATGCCAATGTTTCTTTTTCCACGGCGTTAGCTGTCTGATTAAAGTATTTTACTAACAGGTTTCCTGTTTTAGTTTCCCGTACTTTTACTATAAACTCATATGTGTATATAGAGTACGCCTGAAAATCCTTATCTGCCGCTAAACGGTCAGATAAATCACCCGTTACTGAACAGGGTATTAAAAGTAAAGAAGGGCTTTTTGCTTTAGCTGTGTGGGTAAGAAAAGTAAGCATTAGCAATATACTGCTAATGATAAGTGCTGATTTTTTCATGAGGTTTAATTTTGAGGTGGCTGAAATTATTGACCTGCTTAAATTAAACCCTTAATCGCCTGATCTAAATTTTTTTCGATTAAACCGCCTTTTTGTTCGCTGAAAAGGGGTTAGAAGTTAGAAGAAGATAATAATTTGGGGTTCTTTCATCTGTTACCAATAATTGTACCCCGGTGGTGCCGGTATAAGCCCGCAGTTTATATGCACTTTACTTATCTGTCTTTATTGCTGGCAAGGTAATACCTGAATTACAAATTAATTTTAGCTGAACAAATACTCCACGTCTTCTCTTGTCAATGCCTTTACAAAGGTGGCATCGTCGGAAATGATGTCTTTGGCCAATGCCCGCTTTTTTTCCTGTAGCTGCAGTATTTTATCTTCGATCGTGTCTTTACAGATCATCCTGTAGGCGAAAATGTTTTTAGTTTGTCCGATACGGTGTGTCCGGTCAATTGCCTGCTGCTCCACCGCCGGGTTCCACCAGGGGTCCACGATGTACACATAGTCGGCTGCCGTCAGGTTAAGTCCCACTCCACCTGCCTTCAGCGAAATAAGGAATACCCTTACTTCATGATCATTCTGGAAGCTTTGTATTGCTTTTTCCCTGTCGGGTGCGGAGGTGCTGCCATCAAAGTATTCATACTTCACTCCCAAATGGTTCAGCTTTGCTTTTATTAATGCCAGCATACCCAAAAACTGGGAGAAGATCAGTGCTTTGTGGTCACCGATGTTTTCTGTTATTTCCCGTGCCAACTCATCCAGTTTGATAGAATGGTTCTCAAATTTCTCCTGCTCATTCAGTATGGCCGGCGAATCACATATCTGGCGCAGCTTCATCAAACCCTGCAAAATG
>JBEBIF010000020.1:0-20917 GCA_040080515.1 Chitinophagaceae bacterium
GTGGTAACAGCAGTATATATATTAAGAGCTATCGGACAAACGGCTATGGGCCCTGTAAAGAATGAAAGCTTTTTACAATTGAAAGATGCCGCCTGGAATGAAAGACTGGCTGCTATCATATTAGTAGCAGGAATTTTAGCCATCGGTATTGCTCCAGGCTGGCTGAATGACCTGCTGAAACCGGCGGCGGAAGAGATCATGAACAGATTTACCGGACAATAAACCAAGATCGGATGAATGAGTTTCTCACATTAATGAAAAGCGAACTGGTGGTGACGGCCATTATCTTCCTGTTGCTGTTTATCAAGATCGGCAAGGGGATGAAGAATGAGTCGCTGCTTTCATTGATACAGGTTTTGCTATTGGTAAATTTCATTGCAGGATTCTTCTTCAATAAAGAGGGCAACTTATTTGGCGATATGTATCATACATCGCCGCTGATCGTTTTCCAGAAAAATATCTTAAGTCTCGGCGTTTATCTTATCTCCCTCGTCTGTGCCGACTGGCTGAAGAAAACACCGCACCTGCCGGAGTTCTTCATGCTAATGCTGTCTGCACTCCTGGGCATGTTCCTGATGATCTCAAGCGGCAACCTCCTGATATTTTACCTGTCGCTGGAACTGGCCACTATACCGGTGGCAGCTATGGCCAATTTTGACCTGGCAAAAAAACGTTCTTCCGAAGGCGCTATGAAGATGATCTTGTCTTCTGCCTTTTCTTCCGGCATCTTATTGTTTGGTATCTCCTTATTATATGGTGGCACCGGCACTATCAGCTTTGCAGAGATACCAGCTCAACTGGATAATTCACCTTTGCAGATACTGGCATTTGTTTTCCTGTTCACCGCTTTTGCATTCAAATTATCAATCGTCCCCTTCCATTTATGGACGGCGGATGTGTATGAAGGTTCTCCGATTGCTGTCACTTCGTTTCTGTCAGTCATTTCAAAAGGTTCCGTTGCCTTCATCTTTATCACCACCTTGTATAATGTATTCAGGCCAATGCAGGATATGTGGTACGTTATGCTGGTGATACTTGCTATTGCTACAATGGTGATCGGTAATTTATTTGCTTTGCGGCAGCAAAATATAAAACGCTTTCTTGCCTTTTCTTCCATCGCACAGGTAGGTTTTATCCTGGTGGGTATCAGCGGCAACAGCAACATGGGAATTACTTCAGTGGTGTACTTTGTGCTGATATATGTGTTTTCAAACCTGGCGGCTTTTGGTGTTGCCTCCGTTATTTCTGAACACAGCGGCAAAGAAAATATTGATGACTATAAAGGTTTGTATAAGACCAACCCATTGCTGAGCTGGATATTGGCCCTGGCATTATTTTCCCTGGCTGGCATTCCGCCAACAGCGGGTTTCTTTGGTAAGTTATTTTTATTAACATCCGGTGGTGCCAGAGCAAGTTATTGGTTCATTGCGGTAGCCGCCCTGAATATGATCATTTCCCTGTACTACTATTTACGGGTGATAAGGGCCGTCTTCATGGATAAGAATGAGACCCCGGTAGAAAAAATAAAATTATCACCTTCGGTAAAACTGGGGTTGCTTATTTGTGGAGCCGGTATCGTACTGGTGGGCCTGCTGAGCTGGATTTTTGATTACATACAAAATTTACGGTAGTATGGCACTCAATAAAAATCATGAGTTTGAAGAACTGGACGGTGTCAAATGCGGCATCGTGGAAAAGAATGTATCGCCTGCAAGGCTGGCTTTCCTGAAAGATTTGCTGGAGTACAACCGCTATACAGTTATTGCAGTTGCTACACCCGCACCGAAAGCAGCCGCTGTTCCAGTGCCTAAAGAAGGAGAAGTAGCGCCGCCCGCCGCCGCTGAAGCTTTGACGGACAAGCCTGAAACATTTACTGTTGGAGTAACGGATTACACCTTCAATGCCATCAATGCCATCTTTGGCAGAATGCTCAAAACAAAAGACGGGCATATTGTTACCCAGGCTTACTGGCAGCAAAAAGAAGCTTCCAGTCATGATGAGATTCCCTATTATGAACATAGCTGATCTATCCACCAGACTGAGCTTTCTTTACTGACAAGAATCAAGGTCATCTCTGACCTGTGTTTTCACTATTTCCTGCATCAAGTCATAACTATGCAAAGCACAAAAGCTTTACATTATGGCAACAAAAACAAATGCCGGAAAGTATATTTATTTTTTCGGCGGCGGCAAAGCAGATGGGAATGAATCCATGAAGAATTTACTGGGCGGCAAAGGTGCTAACCTGGCCGAAATGGCCGGTCACCCCAATCTTCAATTACCCGTTCCCCCGGGTTTCACAGTAACCACCGAGGTTTGTACCTATTTCTACAACAATAAAAAAACATATCCGAAATTATTAACAGCGCAGGTTCAGGAAGCCATGGCCAAAATGGAAAAACTGACCGGCAAAAAATTTGGCGATCCCACCAACCCATTATTAGTATCCGTTCGCTCCGGCGCCCGCAAGAGTATGCCCGGTATGATGGAAACGGTATTGAATGTGGGACTGAATGAAGAAACTATCAAAGGTATCATTGCCCAAAGTGGCGACGAACGTTTTGCCTATGATGCCTATCGCAGGCTGATCATGATGTATGCTGACGTGGTAATGGAAAAGGCCGGCAGCATCGAAGTGAAAAATGGAAAAGGTATCCGCAAAACACTGGATGAAAAATTGGAACATATCAAACATAAACAAGGCTATGCCAGTGATACAGATCTTACCGTTCCTGAACTAAAAGAACTGGTACAAGACTATAAAAAGACTGTAAAGAAAGTATTAGGCAGCGATTTTCCCGACGACCCATGGGAACAACTATGGGGTGGCATTAGCGCTGTGTTCTCCAGTTGGAATGGTAAGAGAGCCATCGAATACCGCCGTATAGAAAAGATACCAGATGAATGGGGGACTGCCGTGAATGTTCAGGCGATGGTTTTTGGCAATATGGGGAATAACAGCTGTACCGGTGTGGCTTTCACCCGCAATCCTGGTAACGGAGAAAACAAATTCTATGGAGAATACCTGGTGAATGCACAGGGTGAGGATGTGGTTGCGGGCACCAGGACCCCGGCACCTGTCAACGAATATTCGATGAATGAACAAAGTAAACATTTTACTTCGCTGGAAAAATTGATGCCGTCTTTGTACAAAGAATTATTCAGCTACCAGAAAAGACTGGAACAGCATTACAAAGACATGCAGGATATTGAGTTTACTATTGAAAAAGGAACACTCTACATGCTGCAATGCCGGGTAGGTAAACGTAATGGTATTGCTGCCGTTCGCATGGCAACCGAGATGCACAAAGAAAAACTGATTGATGCAAAAACGGCCATTATGAGAGTCGGCCCCAACCAATTGGTTGAATTGCTCCTCCCCATGCTGGATCCCAAAGTTGAACTGATCACCAAACCTATTGCAAAAGGACTGCCAGCCGGTCCTGGTGGAGCAAAGGGTCGTGTGGTTTTTTCTTCAAATGACGCTGTTGAATGGGCTTCAAAAGGAGAAAAAGTAATTCTCGTCCGGGAAGAAACTTCGCCGGAAGATGTGGATGGTATGCATAAATCACAAGCCATCCTTACTACCAAAGGTGGCATGACATCGCACGCCGCACTGGTAGCAAGAGGATGGGGCAAGTGCTGTATCGTTGGTTGTGGTGATATTGAGATCCACAGTGAAACCAAAACATTCAAAGCCAATGATGGCAGTATCATTCATGAAGGCGACTGGCTAAGCTTAAACGGAACAAAAGGCCTGGTATATGAAGGCAGTATGGCATTAGTGGATATTGACCTGGATAAAAATCAGTCTTTTAAAAACCTGATGCAGCTCGTTGATAAAATAAAAGTGTTGGGGGTCAGAACCAATGCTGAAACACCCAAAGATGCAGCGCAGGCTATTAAATTTGGCGCCGAAGGAATTGGTTTATTCCGCACAGAGCATATGTTCTATGGTGAAGGAAGTGAACAGCCGTTGTTTCTTTTACGTAAAATGATAGTAAGTAAAACCGAACAGGAAAGACGTTCCGCCTTAAATGGATTATACAAATATGTAAAGAAAGATGTAAAAGATACCATGAAGGTAATGAAGGGTTACCCTGTAACGATCCGTTTACTTGATCCGCCATTGCATGAGTTTGTTCCGCATGATATAGAGAAGTTGCACCAATTAAGCAAAGAGCTTGGAATCAGCATGAGTGTATTAAGAAGAAGGGTACTGGCATTGCATGAAAATAACCCGATGCTGGGTCACCGTGGCGTACGGCTGGGTGTCAGCTATCCTGAAATAACAGAAATGCAGGTGCGGGCCATTTTTGAAGCCACTGCCGAACTGTTGAAGGCCGGGAAGAAAGCCTTCCCCGAAATCATGGTTCCGGTAACCTGTACTGTAAATGAATTATCGCATCAGAAAGTAATTGTGGATCGTGTATATAAAGATGTGTGTGATAAAATGAAAATGAAAAAGATACCTTACTTATATGGTACCATGATCGAAACTCCGAGAGCTGCTATCCGGGCAGAGCTGATGGCACATGTAGCTGACTTCTTTAGTTATGGAACGAATGATCTCACACAGATGAGTTTTGGTTTCAGCCGGGATGACATAGGTGGTTTTTTACCAAAATACCTGGACCTGAAAATTCTTCCTTATGATCCGTTCCAGACAATTGACCAGGATGGTGTGGGTGAATTAGTGCGGGCAGGAATAGTTGGCGGCCGCAAAGCTAAGCCGCATCTTAAAGTTGGAATATGCGGCGAACATGGTGGCGATGCTGATAGTGTGAAATTCTTTCACCAGTTAGGAATGAATTATGTCAGTTGCTCCCCCTTCCGTGTGCCAATAGCAAGATTAGCGGCTGCTCAGGCTGCATTGGAATTTCCCAGGAAATGATTTATTTACTTATAACTGCGCCCGGAACAGGAATGTTCCGGGCTTTTTTTTGCGTTCAACAATGTCCGGTTGTTCAAACAAAAAAAAGCCAGCGCTTAGAAAAGCGCTGGCTACTATATTGTGTATGAAAATGTGACGTTGTTGTTCTTCATGCCGGTACTGCCAGCGAACGGGAAATCTTTTCTATTTGCTCCATTACCAGGTCTGTTAACCATGGCATGATGCTTTGAATTTTCTCAGTCAGTACAATGCCCTGCTGTTGAATACTGTCGATGCTTACTACAAACAAATGTATCTCTGGCGCTTTTCCCATAATTTGCAATGCACTCACCATGTCTTTCAGTCCAATGTCATGTGTACTCATGGCTTTGGGAAAATCAGATGCAAATTTCGGTTTGATCAAACGGACGGTACCAACTGCATTGCTGTCCAGTGTTGCGTCCACCAGCAGGATCCTGGGATATTTCTCAAAATACTCCAGCAGGTGAAACCCGCCGGTACCTCCATCCAATACATCAACATTGGGTGGAAGTGAAAGCCCTGCCAGGCGTTCGGCTAAATGCACACCAACGCCTTCATCACCCATCAGGTAATTACCGATTCCCATCACCAGGATGCGGTCATCGAACTTATTTCTTTGTTGCTGGGGCATTGGGTAAGTCTTTTTGTTCTTTAAATACATCTTCTTCTATAAATTTCCATCCTCCGCCCATGCTGGACATTTCACCACGGCCTTCTACATAGTCGTGATAAAATACCAGGTAAACGTGGATCACAGTAAACAGGATAAAGAACCAGGTGGTCCAATGATGCACCTGCCTAAGAAAAATATCACCGCCAAACATGGCTGGCACCCATGCAAATAATTTAGGGAACCACCATCCGGTACTCATAGAAGCATATAACCCAAACCCGGTAATACATTGAACCAGGAAGGCCAGGAAAGTAAAGAAATAAATAAATCCTGCCATGGCATTATGTCCCACACTCATGTGCTCCTTTCCCCTCAGCATCAATATGTCCATTTTAAATACATGCCACATCTCTTTGAAAAACTTTCCGGATGTGGGAATGAATTGCTTCCAGTTGGCATACTTGTTACCTACAAAACCCCAATAGATGCGAAACATAAAGTTGAAAAGAAAGATATATGCTGCAATAAAATGTATCGTTCGTATCCACCCCATCGTAAATAGCTGAGATGGTTCTTTGTTGCTTTGTATTGCCAGTGGATTGGCAATATAAAATCCGGTAGCGATCAAAACCAATATTGCCAGGGCATTCAGCCAGTGAAAGAAACGCACAGGTTGTTCCCATACATATACCCGGCGTAGCTTATGAACAGTTGATTTCTCAGTTGCCATACAATCGATTTAAATGTTTAGTCGCCTAATACACTGATGCGACTGATATGTTTTCCTTCTTCATCATAAAGATGCACAGCGCAGGCCAGGCAGGGGTCAAATGAGTGGATGGTCCTCAATATTTCCACTGGTTGATTGATATCAGCTATTGGCGTATCTCTCAGTGCAGCTTCATAAGCGGACAATTGCCCTTTACCATCTCTTGGGGAGGCATTCCAGGTAGTAGGCACCACCAATTGGTAATTGGCGATCTTCTCATCTTCTATGTTGATCCAATGTGCCAATGCACCTCTTGGTGCTTCTGAGTGTCCAACACCCAATGCTTTATCGGGCCATTTGGAGGGATCTCTTTTGGTAGAATCAGCCATGCGGGTATCTCCGTTCTTGATATTCTCAATTAATTGATGGAAAAAGTCGAGACCCCATTGTGCCACCAACACACTTTCTAATCCGCGGGCTGCGGTGCGGCCTAAAGTAGAGAACAGTGCAGTGATCGGCACATTCAGGTCAGTTATTGCTTTATCAACTACCTCTTTGAATTCTTCTCTTCCTCTTGCATAGCCTATTAATACTCTTGCCAATGGACCTACTTCAACTGCATTGCCTTTCCAGCGGGGAGTTTTCAGATAACTATACGGTTTGGTGGTATCTAAATTCTGGAACGGCGGTTTTGGCCCGGTATAATTTATCTTGCTTTCACCCTTCCACGGATGCAAGCCGCCTTTCTGATCTCCTTTGTATTTATACCAGGAATTATCAATGAATTCCTGCACTTCGTCATCCTTGCGCAGATCAACATCCATTACTTTACTTATATCCCTGTTCAGTATAACACCGGAAGGGAATTTATAAGAGCTGGTGTCCCTGTACCCATTCCAGGGAAGGTCACCGTAAGACATATAATTGCCTAATCCGCCACCGATTGCTCCCCAATCTTTGTAGAAAGAAGCAATAGCCATCAGGTCGGGGATATATACTTGTTCAATGAATTCCTTTCCCTGCTGCAGCAGTTGCCCAACATAAGCCAGCCGTTCAGCATTCAATCCACTTATATCATCAGTACTGATTGAGCAGGCCATACCACCTACCAGGTAGTTCGGGTGCGGATTCTTTCCACCAAAAATGGTATGAACCTTTACGATCTCCTTTTGCCATTCCAATGCTTCCAGGTAATGGGCCAGTCCAATAAGGTTCACTTCCGCCGGTAATTTATAGGCCGGATGGCCCCAATAGCCATTGCTGAAAATTCCCAATTGACCGCTTTCTACAAACTTGCCTATTCTTTTTTGCAAGTCACTGAAATACCCGGGAGATGATTTTGGCCAATGAGAAATACTTTGTGCCAATTCAGACGTTTTCTTTGGGTCAGCTTTCAGCGCATTTACCACATCCACCCAATCCATAGCATGCAGATGATAGAAGTGTACCACATGGTCATGCATATACTGGGCGCAGAACATGATATTCCGGACCATCTCCGCATTAGGTGGAACGACAATATCCAATGCATCCTCCACACATCTTACAGAAGTAAGTGAATGCACTGAGGTACATACACCGCATACACGGCCTACAAAAGCCCAGGCATCACGGGGATCACGACCTTTTAATATTTCCTCCAGCAGCCTTACCATTGTACCGCTGCTATAGGCATCCTTAATTTTGCCGTTCTCTATGTCTGCTTCGATCCGCAAATGGCCTTCTATTCTCGTTACGGGATCAACAACAATTCTTGTACTCATATAATTAATTGTAGCGTAATTAAATGGGGTTAGCTTTTCAATTCATGTTCGCTGTCCTTTCCTTCTTTCTCCAGGTTCTTGATCAGTTTCTTCTTGCGAATATTGGTCATAACAGCATGTGCAGCCAATGCAGCGCCGGTAACACCTAAGGCTACCTTGCCAACTTTATCGGCAGTTGCTTCAATACCAAAGCCCGGGAAAGCAGACGCTCTCTCATAAATGCGGCCATTATCCCAGTAGTTTTCTTCACTGCATCCAAAGCATCCATGCCCGGATTGTATTGGGAAACTGGTACCGTTATTCCACTTGGTAACCGCACAGGCATTATAAGTAGAAGGTCCTTTACAGCCTACCTTATATAAGCAATAGCCTTTCTTCGCATTATCATCATCAAAACTTTCTACATATAAACCGGCATCATAGTAGGGTCTGCGATAACAGGTATCATGCACCCTCTTACTATAGAAAGCTTTCGGACGACCCAATCCATCTAATTCTGGCAAACGACCAAAAGTGACCACATGCACGATCACTCCTGCCATGACTTCGCCAATCGGAGGACATCCCGGTACTTTTATAATTGGTTTACCTTTTACCAGTTTGTGAATAGGCGTAGCAGAGGTTGGATTTGGATGAGCCGCCTGCACACAACCATTGCATGCACAGCTACCCCAGGCTATAATGGCTTTAGCACCTTCAGCAGCTTCTTCCAGTATTTGCATAGAAGTTTTTCCTCCTATCATGCAATAAACACCATCAGCACCAGTAGGCACACTGCCTTCCACACATAATATATATTCCCCTTTATACTTCTCCATAGTGTTCTTCATGGCTGCTTCTGCCTGGAAACCAGAGGCTGCCATCAGGGTTTCAGAGTAATCCAGTGATATCTGGTCAAGTAATACATCTGCAACAATAGGATGTGATGACCGGATAAATGATTCGCTACAGCAAGTACATTCCTGGAAGTGCAGCCAGATCACCGGGAGCCGGGGTTTAACGGTCATAGCCTGTACTACCTGCCCTATGGCAGAATTACTAAGCCCCAGGTAGGCTGTCATTAACGTGCAGAACTTCAGAAAATCTTTTCTTGAATAGCCCTTTCGTTTAAACTCCTCGAGGTATGTGGGGTTTTGCTGAACAGTAAGTTTGTCCATATTACATATTTTATGGCAGCAATGCCGTGAGGGAAAATTTGGTATAACAAGGTAACCGGGGTTATCATTTCCCTCTTGTGATTATACTCAGTAGAAAAAGTGATAAAAATCAATATCCGGCTGTTTTAGAGGTTCTAATATTGGGTACATTAAAAACCGGGATATGAAAAAAATACTATTCCTGCTGGCAACTGCCACCCCTGCCCTATCCGCATGGGCTCACGAAGGTCACGGTCATACGCATGAGTATACTATCACACACTATTTTGTTGAGCCTGAGCATATATTTCCAATACTAGCGGTGCTGGCAATAGGAGTATTGCTTTTTACCCGTTTGCGCAGAAAATCCGAAAAAAACTGATCATGCATGAACTGTCTGTTGTTATGAGCATTATTAATATTGCTGAAACAGAATCAGCAAAAAATAATGCAACAGGCATTGATGAGATCGAATTGGATATTGGCGAACTAAGTGGCATTGAACTAACAGCTTTTGAATTTGCCTGGCAGCAAGCAATCAAAGCTACCCGGTTGGAATATTCGACCAAAGTAATTAATCACATACCCGGAAAAGGTAAGTGTATGGACTGTGAGGCTGTATTTCCCATGCACAATTTATATGAACCCTGTCCCGTATGTGGTGAACATCTTATAACGATACAGAAAGGAAAAGAACTGCGGGTGAAATCCCTGGTTATTAATAACCTAAACTGAATTTTATGTGTGCTACCTGCGGCTGTGACGCCAATGCTTCAACCTCCATCAGGCAAATTGGCGATATGAAGCATACTGATCATGACCATAGCCATGACCATTCTCATTCTCATGGCAAAACAATCATCGAGGTTGAAAAAGATGTGCTATATGAAAATAACTTGTTGGCAGAACGTAACCGTGGTTATTTTGATGCCAAGAATATACTTGCACTAAATCTTGTCAGCTCACCAGGTTCCGGAAAAACTTCTTTACTTGAAAGAACGCTTACCGATCTGAAAGGTCAATTTCCTTTTTATGTAATAGAAGGTGATCAGCAAACGTCCCGGGACGCTGACCGCATTCATGCTACCGGTACAAAAGTAGCCCAGATCAATACAGGCAAAGGATGCCATTTGGATGCGCACATGATTCTTCATGCCTTACAAGGAATGAAGCCAGTAGAAAATTCCATTCTCTTCATTGAAAATGTAGGTAACCTGGTTTGTCCGGCCATGTTTGATCTCGGTGAAAAAGAAAGAGTGGTAATCATAAGTGTAACGGAAGGAGATGACAAACCGATCAAGTATCCCGACATGTTCCATACTTCTACTTTATGTATTATCAATAAGACTGACTTACTTCCTTACGTTCAATTTAACATGGATAAAGTGAAAGAATATGCCAGGCAGGTGAATCCAAAATTGGAATTCATTGAAGTAAGTTGCACAAACGGTGAAGGTTTGACAAATTGGTACCAATGGCTGAAAGAAAGAATACTCGTAGCTGCTCCTGTATAAAAGCCGCAGTTACATCCATTATAAGTGACAATGAATACCTGGTATATCCATATTGGAGGGCTGGTACAGGGTGTCGGTTTCCGGCCTTTTGTATATCGCACTGCAGAAGCAATGAAAATTTGCGGATGGGTAAGTAATGGAAATGACGGTGTACATATAAAGTTCAATTCAAATAAAGAAGAAGCATCCCGGTTTTATACGCTGCTGATATCTAAACCGCCAGCCAATGCTATCATTACCTCTCATATTTGTACTACCTGCACACCCGAGACCTTTAGCAGATTCATAATAAAAGAAAGTGACCCCTCTGCGAAACCGGATTTATTGTTAGCCCCGGACATTGCTATTTGTAAAAGCTGTCTTTCCGAGATAAAGGAGCCCGGCAATAATCGTTTTCAATACCCCTTCATTACCTGCCTGGAATGCGGTCCCAGGTATTCCATTATTACCCATCTTCCGTATGATCGCAAGAACACTACGATGAAGAATTTGAAAATGTGTGATTCCTGTTCATCAGAATATAATGACCATACCGACCGGAGGCATTACAGCCAGACCAATTCCTGTCCAGATTGCTGCATTCCTATGCACCTGTACGACGACCAGGGCGTGGAAATAAGTCATGATCCTGAATCTATTCTTTTGCTGGTTCAAAATAGCCTGGAAGACGGGCATATCGTTGCCATAAAAGGAATAGGCGGTTACCTGCTGCTTTGTGATGCTACCAAACACCGCTCTATCAAAACGCTACGTGACCGTAAATATCGTCCTGCAAAACCTTTCGCTGTCATGTATCCATCCATACAAATGATGGAGACTGACCTGGTACTAACAGCAAAAGAAAAAGAAGCCCTTGCAGGGAAAGTAGCTCCGATCGTTTTATGCAAGTTGAAAAAAGAATTGACCTCCGGACTGTGTGTTACTGCCATTGCACCCGGTTTAGATAAATTAGGTGTACTGCTACCCTATACCGGCTTACTGGTACAAATTGCTGAAAGGTGGAACAAACCACTGATCGCTACCAGCGGGAACCTGAGCGGATCCCCAATCATTTATACTGATGATGACGCCATACTGTGGTTGGGTGATCAGGCCGATTTTATAGTGAGTTTCGACAGAGATATTGTGGCGCCACAGGATGATAGTGTAATACTATTTACTGAAAAATATCAGCAGCGAGTGATCCTAAGAAGATCAAGAGGGCTTGCGCCGAACTATTTCCCTAACCCATTTCAAAATACTCAGAACTTGCTGGCCATGGGTGCTGAGATGAAAAGTGCTTTTGCTATTCTCGATAACAACAACTTGTATATAAGCCAGTTTCTTGGTGACCAGGGCAACTACGATTCTCAATTGAGTTATAAGAACACTTTACTTCATTTGGGAAACTTATTAAAATTCAAGCCTGACAAAATACTAATTGACAGCCATCCGAATTACCATGTTTCCTTAGCCGGCATAGAGTTAGGCGAAAAATGGAATATTCCGGTAACAGCGATTCAGCATCACAAAGCTCATTTCTGCGCTGTACTTGCAGAAAATCATTTACTCGAAGAAGAAGAACCAATTTTAGGTGTGGTATGGGATGGAACCGGCTACGGAGAAGATGACCAGGTATGGGGAGGAGAATTCTTTTTGCTAAAAGATGGGGAGATCGATCGCTATATGCACCTGGAATATTTCCCGCAATTGCTGGGTGATAAAATGAGCAAGGAGCCAAGAGTGAGTGCTGTCTCTCTTTTAAGAAATAATATGGATCACCTGATGATGATCAGGGATCAGTTCTCAATAGAAGAAAGGGAATTTTATTTAAAGGTCTTACAACAACAGCAACCGCTGCTTACCTCCAGTGCCGGTCGTTTACTGGATGGCATCTCATCTATTCTCAATCTTCAATCTTTCAACACTTATGAGGGAGAAGCAGCCATGAAACTGGAAGCGGCAGCCAGGAAATGCGAAACGATATCCCTTGCTTACTATCCTATTCCGATAAACAAGAACCGCCTTGAATGGTCAGCCATGATAGAGGCGCTGATGATTGACAAAAAAAATAACGTTGAAACTCCGGTAATGGCCCGAAAGGTTTTCGTTTCGCTGGCAATGCTCATCAGGAATGTGGCAGTGAGGTCCGGAGCGAAGAAAATTGCTTTCAGCGGTGGCGTATTTCAAAACAGCTATCTGTTGGATTTGATCCGTGACTTACTGCAGGATGATTTCCAATTATACTTCCATCAGCAATTAAGTCCGAATGACGAATGCATCGGCTTTGGGCAAATCGCATATACGCAATTAATGGAGCAAGAATCGAAAGAACAGCATAAACAAATAGTAATGACCAATCATTAATCTAAAACAAAACCTATGTGCCTGGCAATACCTGGTAAACTAATTTCTATCACTGCACAACTGGATGAAACTTTCCGGCAGGGCAAGGTTTCGTTTGGCGGCATCATCAAAGAAGTCAATCTCTCCATGGTTCCTGAAGTGCAGATCGGCGACTATGTGCTGGTGCATGTAGGTGTAGCTATTGGCAAAGTAGATGAAGAAGAAGCAAAGCAAACATTTGAATACCTGAGGCAGATGGGAGAAGTGGATGAAATTACAGAATCCGAAAAAATTATCTAATGAAATATCTGTCAGAATACAGGGATCCGGAACTGGTAAAACAATACGTCGACCAGATACATCGCATCACCACGAGGCCATGGAAACTGATGGAGATCTGCGGTGGCCAAACACATAGCCTGGTAAAGAATGGCATCCTTGATATGCTGCCAGAACTGATCACAATGGTACATGGACCCGGCTGCCCGGTATGTGTTACTCCCATCAGTATTATTGACGAAGCGATCTACCTGGCGCAGCAACCGAATGTGATAATCTGCTCATTTGGAGACATGCTTCGGGTACCTGGCTCTAAAAAAAGTTTGCTGGAAGTAAAAGCAGAAGGTGCTGATGTTCGGATTCTTTATTCACCATTGGAAGCTGTTCAATTGGCCAAACAAAACCCCGGTAAAGAAGTAGTATTCTTCGCCGTAGGTTTTGAAACCACTGCTCCCGCCAATGCACTAAGTATCATACAAGCTCACAAAAGCGGGGTGAAGAACTACAGCATCCTCGCCTCTCATGTGCTAGTGCCACCGGCAATGGAAGCCTTACTGAGTGATGAAGAAAACCAGATCGATGCATTCCTGGCAGCCGGGCATGTATGCACTATCATGGGCATGGAGGAGTACTATCCCATCGCCGAAAAATATAAGACGCCAATTGTCATCACCGGTTTCGAACCTGTTGACTTGCTCCAGGGAATTTTAATGGCCGTTCAGCAATTGGAAAACGACGAATACAAAGTTGAGAATCAATATACCCGTTATGTGCAAAGAGAAGGTAATCGTCTCGCTAAAGAGACCATGGATGAAGTATTTGAAGTGAGTGACAGGATCTGGAGAGGCATTGGCAACATTCCGCAAAGCGGGTATGAAGTAAATGAGCAATACAAACAATACAATGCCAGGGTAAAGTTTGCACTGAACCTTCCCGTGGCTGAAGAAAACAAAGACTGTATCAGCGGAGAGATCATGAAAGGATTAAAGAAACCATTTCAATGCCCCAACTTCGGTACTGCTTGCAAACCTGAACATCCATTGGGTGCTCCAATGGTAAGCAGTGAAGGGGCTTGTGCCGCTTATTATCATTATGCATCGATCAAACAGCCAGAGGAGGCTGTGCTCTAATATGCAATTACAATGTCCCATGCCGAAATTCGATTTTGATGTGATCACATTGGGTCATGGAAGCGGCGGCTTACTTACTCATAAATTGTTGCAAAGCGGTGTCTTTGATGTACTGAAAAACGACTTACTCGATCAGCAGCATGATGGCGCCAGTTTTACGTTGAATGGGCCGGTGGCTTTCAGCACCGATAGTTATGTTATTACACCAGCCTTCTTCCCGGGTGGAAATATTGGTGAACTGGCCATTAATGGAACGGTGAATGACCTGGCCATGTGTGGCGCCATTCCAAAATACTTATCGCTGGCTTTTATTATAGAAGAAGGTTTGACGATGGGTGAATTCTGGAAAATACTAGTCAGTATAAAAGAAGCAGCACAGAAAGCAAATATCAAAATCGTAACCGGTGATACCAAAGTGGTGGAAAAAGGGAAAGGCGATAAAATATTCATCAATACTTCGGGAATCGGCAATATTCATTCAAAAGCTAACATTCATCACCGCAATATAGAATCCGGAGACAAAATCATCATCAGTGGCAATATGGCCACTCACGGCATTGCCATTATGAGTGTAAGAAAGGGCTTGGAATTTGAAACTACTATTGAAAGTGATACTGCGAACCTGAATCATACTGTAGAAAAACTACTGGACCAATTTGGCTCAGATATCAAATTCCTTCGTGACCCTACCCGTGGTGGTATAGCTTCTGTGCTAAACGAAGTGGCAGAACTTACTTCTTTAGGATTTGAACTGGATCAGAAAAGCATTCCTATCGACGAACAGGTAGATGGTGCCTGTGAAATGCTGGGCCTTGACCCGCTCTACGTTGCTAATGAAGGGCTTTTCATTGCCGTAGTTAAAAAAGACATAGCCGATGACTTTATTTCTATGCTGAGGAAAGATGAAAACGGAATTAACGCAGCTATTATCGGCGAAGCAACCAACGAGCATCCGGGTAAAGTGCTGATGAAAAGTCGTGTCGGTGGCAGAAGGGTGGTCAATTATCTGACGGGGGAACAACTTCCCAGGATATGCTAACAAGCGTTCTTCCCAGGCCTGACTATTTATCCAAGAACAGTTCGCTTACTGACAATAGTCATATCCCCCTTTGTATGCTGTCTGTAGCTTCGTAGTGTCACAAAAACAGTACAAGGCAATATGAAATACAACGCCAGTACTTATTCACTGTCAGCCCTCACTTTTTATCATTTAATAAAATTTCAGGAGAAAAGTATATGAAAAGCGATGCCGCTATTCTGGTTAAAGAATTGCCTAAAACGGATCCACGGGTTAAGCTGATTGCAGCTAAAATGAAGAAGGAGAACTATAAGCCCGATGCCCTGATTGAAATTTTGCACACCGCTCAAAATGCTTATGGCTATTTACCAAAAGAAGTACTGACCTATATTACTAAATCCCTGCATTTGCCACCATCAAGGGTTTATTCAACCGTGACCTTCTATCACTTCTTCTCACTGAAGTCAAAAGGGGATCACACTTGCATTGTTTGTACAGGTACTGCCTGTTATGTAAAAGGGGCACAAGCCATTCTTAATAAACTAGAACAGCAGTTCTCTTTGAAGCCTGGACAAGCCACTGCCGACAATAAACTCGGTATCCAGGTGGCCCGTTGCATTGGCGCTTGCGGATTAGCCCCTGCGGTAGTTATCGATAATGAGGTAAAAGGAAAAGTGACTGCCGATGAAGTAATTAGTATCATTCAGGAAAAAACAGGAATTGTATGAACCGACAGGAACTACAGGCACTGGCCGGAAAGGCAATAGAAAAAAAACAACAGTACAAACACAAGATCTGTGTTTGCTGCGGGGCCAGTTGCATTTCATCTGGCTCAGAAGAAGTATTGAAGAAACTGCAGGACGAGATCAAAACAAGAGGACTAGAAAATGAAGTGGAAGTGATCCCATCCGGTTGTATGGGTCCGTGTAACCAGGGACCGCTGGTGAAGTATCTGCCGGAGAATACCATCTACCAAAAAGTGGATTGCGAAAACATTGCTGACATTGTACAAAGTCAATTAATAGAAAAGAAACCGATTGAAGAGCTGCTGTTGTTTGCCGACTCCAGGGAAAAGCCTTTTGCAAATGCCAGTGAAGATCCCTTCTTCAAGCGGCAGTTTAAGATCGCTTTGAAAGATTGCGGGGATATTAATCCTGAGAGCATCGACGACTATCTTGCAGTTGGCGGTTATAAGGCATTGGAGAATGCATTATTCCTGATGTCGAGTGAAGATGTGATAGCAGAGGTAAAACAAAGTCGCATTCGTGGCCGTGGTGGGGCCGGTTATCCAACAGGTTTTAAATGGGAGACCGTTTACAAATACGTCAGTGATCAAAAGTATGTGATCTGTAATGGCGATGAAGGTGACCCCGGTGCCTTTATGGACAGAAGTGTGCTGGAGGGTAATCCGCACCGTGTGCTGGAAGGTATGGCTATTGCGGGATATGCCGTAGGTGCCACAAAAGGTTTCGCTTATATCCGGGGCGAATATCCATTAGCGATCAAACGGTTTGAATTGGCGATCAAACAAGCCAGGAAAGCCGGATTGCTTGGTATCAATATTCTCGGTACCACTTACTCATTTGATATTGAAGTTAGAATCGGGGCCGGTGCTTTTGTATGCGGTGAAGAAACAGCATTGATCGCTTCTATTGAAGGAAAAAGAGGAACACCAAAGCCAAGACCACCCTTCCCTGCCGAATCTGGTTTGTGGGGAAAGCCTACACTGATTAATAATGTAGAAACGTTTGCCGGTATTGCACCGATCATATTAAATGGCGGCGAATGGTATAGTGAAACAGGTACTGCAAAGAGTGCCGGAACAAAAGTCTTTGCCCTGGCGGGAAAAATAAAATATTCCGGCCTGATTGAAGTTCCGATGGGCACCACGCTGCGGGAAATAGTTTATGATATTGGCGGCGGTATGCAGAACAATGAAGAATTCAAAGCAGCACAAACTGGTGGACCTTCCGGTGGCTGTATTCCTGCAGAACATTTAGATGTGAAGATGGATTACGAATCATTGGTCAGCCTTGGTTCTATTATGGGCTCCGGTGGGTTGATCATCATGGATAAAAGTTCTGACATGGTGGATGTGGCCCGCTACTTCATGGAGTTTTGTATGGATGAAAGTTGTGGTAAATGTGTGCCCTGCCGGGTGGGAACAAGAATGATGCATGACCTGCTGCAAAAGATATGTGATAACAAAGCAACACAGATTGATCTGGACAGGCTGGAAGAACTGGCGGTGTATGTAAAAGAAACAAGCCTGTGCGGATTAGGTGGCTCGGCCCCAAACCCATTATTGAGTACGTTGCGGCATTTCCGGGGGGAGTATGAGAGCAGAATTGTGAAGCATGATTAATAACAACTGATTCAATGAACTAAAGTATGACTACAATACCCATCATAATAGATGATAAGAAACTGGAAGTGGATCCGGGAAAAAGCATATTGGATGTGTGCAGGGAAAATGATATTGAGATACTGACGATGTGTCACCTGAAAGGAATACTGGATATCGGCGCCTGCCGGTTGTGCCTGGTGGAAATAGAAGGCGTGAACAGATTACTATCTGCCTGTACCACTAAAGTGGCAGCCAACATGGTAATAAAGACCAATACAGAACGTATAAAAAAATACCAGCGCATTACCACTGAGTTATTGTTTGCAGAAAGAAACCATGTATGTGCCGTATGTGTGGCAAATGGCAAATGTGAATTGCAGAACCTGGGATATAAAGTCGGTATGGATCATATCCGGTACCCGCATTTATTCCCGCAATGTGAAGTTGACACTTCTCACCCCTGGTATGTGATGGACCATAACCGCTGCATCATGTGTACACGCTGTGTAAGAGTTTGTAATGAATTGGAGGGTGCCCACAATTGGGATGTAATGAACCGTGGCCACCAGGTAAGGATCATTTCTGATTTCAATACACCTTGGGGAGAATCCATCACTTGCACATCGTGTGGTAAATGTTTGCATGCTTGTCCTACCGGCGCTATCTGGCCCAAGGCGATCGTACAAGGGCAATTGGAAAAGAAACCGGAACTTATTAATGAACTGATGGAGAAAAGGAAGATGAAGCTGTGAGAAGGTGAATGGTCAATGGTGAATAGAATTACTACAGTTGAAGAGTCCGCCTACGCTAAAGCTTCGGTGGATAAATGCGACGCAACAACAGCTGATCAGGGATATGCAGCTGGTAACCATGCCTTCGCTACGCTTCGACAGGCAAGCATAAAAAAGAAAAAGATGAACAAGAAAAAATTAGCAACAGTATGGCTCGGCGGATGTTCAGGTTGTCACATGTCATTGCTGGATATTGACGAACGGATACTCGAAGTGGCGAAACTGGCGGATATCGTGAAAAGCCCGATCGTGGATGGCAAAGAAATGCCGGAGGTAGATATTGCATTGGTAGAAGGAGCTATCACCAGTGATGAACATTACAGGGAGATACTGCATATCCGAAAACAGGCTAAGACATTGATTGCATTTGGAGACTGTGCGGTGATGACCAATGTGACCGGCATGCGCAATTATTTCCCTTTGAAAGAAGTTTTTGATGCGGCTTATATAAATGCGATCAGTAATGATACGGAAGGACAAGTACCCAACCATCCATCCTTACAAAAGCTGAATGATAAAGTAGTGCCAGTTCAGGAAGTGGTGAAAGTGGATTTTGTGCTGCCGGGTTGCCCGCCCAATGCGGATACGATCTTCTATGTGCTGTTCGAATTTCTCAATGACCGCCTCCCCGACCTGAGTGAGGCCAAAAAACTGAAATATGGATAAGAGAAGAATATTTATATCCCCTGTTACCCGGATCGAGGGCCATGCTAATATCACCATTGAGTTGGATGACAATGGCAATGTAAGTAATGCTTTGTTTCATGTAAATGAATTCAGGGGATTTGAAAAATTCTGCGAAGGCCGGATGTATACCGAAATGCCGACCATCACTCCCCGCATCTGCGGCATCTGCCCTACCAGTCATACACTCGCCAGTGTGAAAGCCTGTGAGATGATACAGGGCATTCAACCGACTTATACGGCTAACCTGTTGCGCAGGCTGATGCATATCGGGCAGAACCTTTCTTCTCATGCTTTGTCATTCTTTCATCTCTCTTCTCCTGATTTCTTGCTGGGCTATGACAGTGATCCTGCGAAAAGAAACATCCTGGGTATTGCTGAAAATTATCCTGACATAGCCCTTCGTGGCATTCGGTTGAGGAAATTTGGGCAGGAACTGAGTGAACGCATCACCGGCAAGAAGATACATATCATGGGTATTGTTCCCGGTGGTATGGCTTATCCGTTGACGGAAGATAACCGGCAGGCTTTGCTGGCCTGGATACCTGAGGCGATTGAAACAGTTCAGATCGGCATCGGTATCATCAAGACATTTCAGGAAGAGAATGCAAGCATGGTTGAATCATTTGCCATTTCGCCAACTTTATACCTCGGTACTGTTGGTCCAAATGGTGAACATGAACTCTATGATGGCAAGTTGCGCTTTATGGATGCGGATGGAACTATCCTGCAGGATCAATTATCGCCGCAACGATACCTGGAATTTATCACTGAACGATCTGTCAACTGGTCATACCTCAAGTATCCTTATTATAGGCCTTTTGGTTTTGACAAAGGGTTTTATCGTGTAGGTCCATTGGCCAGGTTGAATGTTTGCGATAAGATGAGAACACCGCTGGCACAAAAAGAGTTTGAGTTATTTAAACAACTTAATGGCGGTAAGCCTGTCCATGGGGCATTTTATTATCACTATACCCGCCTGATAGAAGCATTGAGTGATGTGGAAGATGCAGAAAGAATATTGAATGATCCGCAGGTGACCTCACTACACATCCAGCATCATGGCCGCTGGAACTATGAAGAAGGAATCGGAAGCTCTGAAGCGCCGAGAGGTACTTTGTTTCACCACTACAAGACAGATGAAACAGGCAAGCTGCTTAAAGTAAACCTGCTGATCGCTACCGGGCAGAACAATCCTTCGATGAATCGTTCCGTACTGGAAGTAGCCAAACAATATGTAAAAGGTGATGACATAAAAGAAGGAATGCTGAACCGGGTGGAATCTACTATTCGTTGTTATGACCCTTGTTTATCCTGTTCCACTCATGCCATTGGGCAAATGCCGATGGTGATCGAGGTAAAAAATAATTCTGGAGAAGTAGTTAAGCGGTTAGAAAGATTTTAACGACAACCATCCCCGATCCATTTGCAAATAATGCCGATTGCCCGATCAGCATTTTGCTTTGCCGTGGGGGAAAGTTGTTCACTCATCTCAAAACTTTCACCCTTTACGGCACAAATCATGATGGGTAATGTCTGCTGATAAAGCTGCTCAGCAAGTGAAGCCAGCATACCAGCATTTATATGATGAGAAGTGGATACCGGTCCCGGGTCTTCTTTGCCTAATGGACGAAATTCTACCGGCTCATTTCCAATAGCAGCATCAGCAATGATCACTTGGTCATACGATAGA
>JBEBIF010000811.1:0-1002 GCA_040080515.1 Chitinophagaceae bacterium
TATAAGAGACAGGATGGCATACCGGCGGGTATGACCAGGGTATCTGTTTACCTGACGGACGGGCCATTGGATTTTCAACAGGTTTTAGTGGACATTCAGCGAATAGAAATAAAAATAGATACCTGCAGAAGACATGATGATGATGATCATGACGGGCCGGGTTGTGATGATGACCATGATTCCCTCAGCAGCCGATGCGAAATATGGGATACGCTGGACATTAGGGCGGGAGTATATGACCTTCTTACCTTACGCAATGGGGTGGATACCCTGCTTGCCAGTGGTTTTGTTCTCAATGGTAAGATTCAACGGATAAAAGTTACACTGGGAACCAATAATAGTGTTATGGTGGATAGTGTGGTCTTTCCGCTCCACCTGTTAAATAACCAGTCATTTGTATATATCAATATTCACCGGGAACACCTGGATGAGATTTCTTCTAATAATTTCCGGCTGTTCCTTGATTTTGATCTGTCAAGGTCCATCCGTTTCAATAATGGCCAATACTGGCTGAAACCGGTACTCAAACCATTTGGAAGACATAGCAGTGGTGAAATAGAAGGAAAGGTGAGACCAGTGCATAGTTATGGTACCATCAGAGCTTTTAATGCATCAGATACAGCTTTTGCAAGACCAGAAGACGAGGGTGAGTTTAAGATCCGTGGATTACGGGAAGGGACATACAGCCTTTTTATAGATGGAATTAACGGATACCAGGACACTACAATTTCCAATATCATAGTGAGAAGAGGAGGGGAGACAGAACTTGGGCTGATTCGGCTTCATCAGTAACAAAATCAGGAAAAGATCAATTATTAAACCGGGTGCATAACCCGGTTTACTTATTTAAAGAAGTATTTACTCTCCTGTTGTTTAGTTAGTGCTATCCGAAGTGCAGGGTTTATAGATAAAGCAGGCAATTACTGTTTTGCTGAAGTTATCCCGGGAAAAATAGATAGTTTCGTACACAAATATTAATTTGACAAGTATGAGAATCTGTCT
>JBEBIF010000270.1:0-5011 GCA_040080515.1 Chitinophagaceae bacterium
TCGAATATGAAGGTTATAAGAAATGTGATCATATCAGAAGCTATCGTCCAAAACCGATCGTAAGAAAAGAATATGTGGAAGCGGCGGCTAAACTGATCCATGAAGCCGAAAAGCCTTTTGTGATCTTCGGCCAGGGAGTTATTCTTGGTAAAGCTGAAAAGGAATTTACACAGTTCATTGAAAAAGCTGGCATTCCCGCTGCGTGGACCATCATGGGAATGAGTGCTATTCCTACCGACCACCCGTTGGCAGTGGGCATGCTGGGTATGCATGGCAACTATGGCCCGAATGTTTTGACAAATGACTGTGATGTGCTGATCGCAATAGGTATGCGGTTTGATGACCGGGTAACAGGACGTTTGGACAAATATGCAAAGCAGGCAAAGGTCATTCATTTGGATATTGATCCTTCGGAAATTGATAAGATTGTAAAAACAACTGTAGGTGTTTGGGGTGATTGTAAGGAAACATTGCCGATGCTTACCCGCTTGCTGGAACAAAAAGTGTATCCGCAATGGCTGAATAGATTCAAGGAATACGAAGAAACGGAAAAAGAGACATGCATTGTACCGGAAATGAATCCAACCTGTGAAGAATTGTCGATGGCGGAAGTGATCAACCTGCTGAATGAGTTGACAAAGGGTGAAGCAATTGTAGTAACAGATGTGGGACAACACCAGATGGTGACCTGCCGCTATGCAAAATTCAATCATTCGAAAAGCAATATTACATCCGGTGGATTGGGAACGATGGGGTTTGCATTGCCGGCAGCTATTGGAGCCAGCTTTGGCGATCCGAACAGAACAGTTGTTGCAGTGATCGGCGACGGAGGCATTCAAATGACGATACAGGAACTCGGCACCATCATGCAGAGCAAGGCGAATGTAAAGATCATGATATTAAACAACCAGTTCCTTGGAATGGTGCGGCAATGGCAGCAATTATTTCATGATAAAAGATATTCGTTTGTGGACATCGCCAGCCCGGATTATGTACAGGTAGCGAAAGGATATTATATAGAAGGAAAACGGGTGAGCAAAAGAGAAGATTTAAAGGAAGCATTAAAAACGATGCTGGACTATGACGGCTCTTATCTGCTGGAAATAATGGTAGGCAAAGAAGACAATGTTTTCCCGATGGTGCCACAGGGATGTAGTGTTTCTGAAATCAGACTTAAATAGTTTACTATGAGCAAGCAAGAATTTACCGTAACAGTATATACAGAGAACCAGGTGGGTTTGTTAAATCGGATTGCAATCATTTTCTCCCGGAGGAAGATCAATATCGAAAGCCTGAATACTTCTCCGACAGAAGTGGATAGTGTGCATCGTTTTACTATCGTCATTAATGAAACAGAGGATGTTGTAAAGAAACTATGTCGCCAGATAGAAAAGCAGGTGGAAGTATTAAAAGCATATTATAATACTGAAGACGAGATCGTGTGGCAGGAACTGGCTTTGTATAAAGTAAGTACGGATGCTATCACTGAGAAAGTAAAAGTGGAAAGGCTGCTGAGGGAATATGGCGCCAGGGCGGTAGCTATCCGGAAAGATTATACCGTATTTGAAACAACAGGACATCGGGAGGAAACAGATAACCTGATCAAAGCATTGGAGCCGTATGGGCTGATCGAGTTTGTACGCAGTGCAAGAGTGGCTATCATCAAAGCAAGCAGCAGTTTCCACGACCGGTTAAAAGAGTTTGAGAAAAAAGAGCCGGGAGAAGAAGTGGTGGAGAATGAGTATTTGAATCAGAAGGAGGAGGTGTTTACGATGTAGAGAGAAGTCAGGAAGTCGGAAAGTCAGAAAAGACGGAAAGAAAACTCACTATTGGCAGAAATTGTCTTTCGGACTTACCAACTTGTGGACTTACGAACTAAAGTTGGCAACCCCGATAGGGGTTCAATGTCAGTAGCTCCGGATGAAACCCGGAGAAAAGAAATGGAGAATGTATTCAGAACCCAGGAGGGGTTCAACAAAAAAGATAGCATAGAGAGAGTAGTGAGCAAAAGGCAACAGAGTCGAAAATGGTGAGTAGAATTACAGAACGATGAAGAGTGCGACGCAACAGGTGATGATAGTAGTAATGGGATGACAACATAATAATTAATATACGAGGAGATTGCTTCGTCCCGCAGAAAACGGGACTCGCAAATAAATAACATCTAAAATCAACCAACAATGGCAAAACTAAACTTCGGAGGCGTTGAAGAAAACGTAGTAACCAGGGAAGAATTCCCACTAAGTAAAGCACAGCAAGTGCTCAAAAACGAAACAGTGGCAGTGATCGGCTATGGCGTACAAGGCCCTGGCCAGGCGCTGAATCAAAAAGATAATGGCATCAATGTTATCGTTGGTCAGCGTAAAAACTCAAAGACATGGGATAAAGCGGTACGGGATGGATTTGTTCCCGGTGAAACTTTATTTGAAATTGAAGAAGCGCTGGAAAGAGGAACCATCATCTGCTACCTGCTGAGTGATGCGGCGCAAATTGCATTGTGGCCAACTGTACAAAAACATTTGACACCGGGCAAAGCCTTATACTTCTCCCATGGTTTTGGGATTACGTTCAACGAACAGACAGGTATTATTCCTCCGAAAGATGTGGATGTATTTTTAGTAGCACCAAAAGGAAGCGGTACTTCGTTGAGAAGAATGTTTTTGCAGGGCCGTGGATTGAATAGTTCGTATGCCATCTTCCAGGATGCAACAGGCAAAGCATTTGACAGGGTGATTGCCCTGGGTATCGCAGTAGGCAGTGGTTATTTATTTGAAACTGATTTTAAGAAAGAAGTATATAGTGACCTGACCGGCGAACGGGGTACACTGATGGGGGCCATCCAGGGAATCTTTGCAGCGCAATACCAGGTGCTGCGGGAGAGAGGACACTCCCCTTCCGAAGCATTTAATGAAACGGTAGAAGAATTGACACAATCACTGATGCCATTAGTGGCGGAGAATGGTATGGACTGGATGTATGCCAACTGTTCTACTACAGCACAACGTGGCGCTTTGGACTGGTGGAAAAAATTCCGTGATGCAACAGCACCGGTGTTTAATGAATTGTATGATAGCGTGGCGGCGGGCAAAGAATCACAACGTTCGATAGACAGTAACAGTAAAGATGATTACAGGGAAAAGCTGGAAGAAGAATTGAAAGAACTGCGGGAAAGTGAATTGTGGCAATCTGGCAAAACAGTAAGAAGCCTGCGCCCGGAAAATCAGCCGAAGGCGGAGAAAGCAACGCCTGCAACAGGATCTATCAAAGAAGTATTTAGTAAACTGGCGGCAAAACCTGAATCCGTAGGATAATAATCATGGAGCAAACAATCAATCATATCCGGCTTGATTTTGCATCAGCGCATCAGCGGTTGAAGAAAGTGGTGAACAGAACACCGCTTATTCTCAACTCCAATCTTTCAAAGAAATATCAATGTAATGTTTTCCTAAAAAGAGAGGACCTGCAAATAGTACGCTCCTACAAACTTCGGGGTGCCTATAACATGATGAGCTTATTGCCGAAGGAACAGCTACATCAAGGCGTGGTATGTGCCAGTGCCGGCAACCATGCACAGGGCTTTGCGTACAGTTGCAAAAAGTTAAACTCAAAGGGAGTGATCTTCATGCCGATCATTACACCGAAACAAAAGATCAGCCAGACAAAAATGTTTGGCGAGGATTACATCGAAGTAAAACTGGTGGGTGACACATTTGATGATTGTGCAGTAGCAGCAAAGCAATACACAGAGGAAAATGGGCTGACATTCATCCCGCCTTTCGATGATCATCGCATCATTGAAGGACAGGGCACAGTGGGTGTTGAGATCCTTGAGGATTTCCCTTCCTCTTTTGAAGGAGGTATTGATTACCTGTTTGTACCCGTGGGTGGCGGTGGATTAAGTGCTGGTGTGGGATCCTATTTCAAAACCTATTCGCCTAAAACAAAGATAATAGGGTTAGAACCAGAAGGAGCTCCCTCAATGTATGAAGCACTGAAAGCTGGTCACCCGGTTACGCTGGACAATATCGAACGCTTTGTGGATGGAGCTGCTGTAAAAAGAGTTGGAGAACTTACCTTCTCTATTTGTAAAGATGTGCTGGATGATATGCACCTGGTTCCTGAAGGAAAAGTTTGTTCTACCATTCTTAAACTCTACAATGAAGATGCAATAGTAGTGGAACCAGCCGGAGCTTTATCAATAGCAGCATTAGATGATTATACAGAAGAAATAAAAGGAAAAAATGTTGTGTGCATTGTAAGTGGCAGTAATAATGACATAGACAGGATGCAGGAAATAAAAGAACGCAGCCTGCAGTATGAAGGGTTGAAGCATTACTTCCTGATCAGCTTTGCACAACGTCCAGGCGCATTGAAGGAATTTGTTAATAATGTGCTGGGACCTACAGATGATATCACCCGGTTTGAATACATGCAAAAGACCAACAAAGAGAATGGTCCTGCGTTGGTAGGGGTGGAATTGCAAAACAGGGCCGACTACGAGCTGCTGTTGCAAAAGATGAAAAGCTCCAACATTGGTTACTCAGAAATAAATAAGAACGACCAGTTGTTTGGATATTTAATATAAGTGGAATAGTTCCACTTGTTTGTGGATAAGAACAATCAAAATCCTTTTCCTGCTGAAAGCCATTTAGTAACTTCAAACGGATTGCCTGCCCGACTGATGTCGTTCAGGCGGGCTTGCCATAATTAAGTTACGATAACGACTGTATTCAATAAACTTAACATTGCACCAATGGCAGGTAACCAGGGATTATATGATCCGTCTTTTGAACATGATGCATGTGGTATTGGCTTTGTCGCCAATATCAAAGGGCATAAATCTCATCAGCATATTTCTGATGCGTTAACCGTGTTGGAAAACATGGAGCACCGTGGTGCCTGTGGTTGTGAGAATAATACGGGTGATGGCGCAGGTATCATGTTTCAAACACCCCATGAATTTTTCTTTGATGAATGTCTGAAATTGGGTATTCACCTCCCTTCCTTTGGC
>JBEBIF010000812.1:0-1001 GCA_040080515.1 Chitinophagaceae bacterium
TCTGAGATTTTCATAGCTCTTTCTAATAATTAAAAGGGGCCAGTTCTATTTTCATATCTTTAACTCCTTCCTCATGCCCGAAATTTCATTTAACGTTCAAGGCCAAAAGAAGCCCAAAGGGCTTGGCCGTTAGGGTGCAGCCTATAAACCTGATAGGCAAGCAGGTGGAAGTCCTGTCGGTGGAATTTCCGTTTTACCACTGTAGTTATATCCGACTCTATTGAGGGGCGAACCTTAATGGGGAAAGCTCGGAAGTAAAAGTCCTATTTAGTAGGGCGAGCAAGTATGAGGGCCGTAGCGAAAGCGAACATCTGTTTGAAGCATCGAGATGAGCAATGAGAATGCCAAGCCTGTCCTAACGGGGCGATGGCTAAAATCATCACCGAAGAAAACGGGATATACAGGTGATGGGTTCTCCGGTGTAGAGGAGGTGGCAATCATACAATGTTTATCAGGCAAAGTAGGGAAGGTCTGTGTTACAGTCAGGATGGCCATTGAATGACAAGGACTTTCTGTATAACCGAAAGGGAAAGCAGGGGGAGTGACACAGACTGGCGGATGAGGCCGTAGGAGCGATGACGATAAGGACAACATAACCTTATCAGAGCAAAGGGTCTCTGGGTGATGGGTGGTTATCCAAGAGCCGAGGCATTTCTGATTGGCGAAAGCCTAAGAAAGGGAAATAAAGGCAGGAGGCTGGAGGATAATCTGAGGATGTGTATAAGTCATAAGGTTGCAGGGAATATCCGGGCTGGATTTAGCCTGTACGCCTTATGGTGAAGGTAATATCTGAATCCACACTTGAAGCCGTATTGGGGAAAACCCGACGTACGGAATTTTAGAGGGGGCGGTGGAAATAGAGACATGGTAAACCTAAACGGGCACGAAGCTGGAAACGGCGGATACGGACAAGGAGAGCCTAAAGCCACTACGCCACTGCTCTACTCGACCCTGAATAAGTAAAAATATAAATAACAAATGTATCAAAAGCATTCACTATT
>JBEBIF010000271.1:0-5001 GCA_040080515.1 Chitinophagaceae bacterium
ATGCAGATATTAAAACATTGGAATACAGTCACAGTGCCGGCAATGAAAGCTACCGCCGCAAACTGGTCCAGTATTATAAAAAAGTGGGGATCAATGTGTCGCATGAGCAGATACTCGTCACTACCGGTGGCAGTGAGGCCATTATGTTTGGTTTCTTTACATGTCTTAATCCAGGTGATGAAGTGATCATTCCGGAACCTTTCTATGCTAACTACAACGGGTTTGCCTGTGCAGCCGGGGTAACGGTAATCCCTATTACCTCCCGGATTGAAACAGGTTTTGCATTGCCCCCCATTTCTGATTTTGAAAAAGTGATAACGGGAAAAACAAAAGCGATCATCATCTGCAGCCCGAATAATCCTACCGGCTATCTCTACAGCCGTGAAGAAATGGAAGCGCTGAAACTAATTTGCATCAAACATGACCTATACCTCTTCAGCGATGAAGCCTACCGGGAGTTTTGTTACGACGGACAATATGTAAGTGCCCTCCACATGGATGGATTGGACCAGCATGTGGTACTGATGGATACCATATCCAAACGATACAGTGCCTGCGGTGCCCGGCTGGGGGCTTTTGTAACCAAGAACAAAGGCGTGTATGATGCGGCAATGAAATTTGCACAGGCAAGATTAAGTCCCCCGGGACTGGCACAAATAATGGGTGAAGCGGCAGTGGACCTTCCTGATTCTTATTTTGATGCGCCGAAAGCGGAATATTTACGAAGAAGAAATTTAATGGTAAGCCGGTTGAATGCCATGCAGGGAGTGTATTGCCCCAATCCGGGTGGCGCTTTTTATGCAATAGCCCGGCTGCCGATTGATGACAGTGATGCATTTTGTCAATGGCTGCTGGAATCTTTCTCCTACCAGGGACAAACAGTGATGCTGGCACCTGCCACGGGATTTTATGGTACGCCTGGACTGGGAAAGAATGAAGTGCGACTGGCTTATGTACTAAACCTGGATGCTTTAGATGCTGCCATGAATTGTTTGGAAAAGGCGCTGGAAGTATACCCGGGAAGAGTGCCAGTGGCGGAAGTGGCTGCTGTGGCTGCAGAGTGACCTGTTACAACATATTATTACTTTTAAAGCTGCTGGTGCAGCTTTTTTTTGGCCACAGATTACACTGATTAACACAGATTTTTCAGCTCAAGGGTGGTGAGATAAAAACTGTGAAGCAGCCAATCTGTGTTAATCAGTGTAATCTGTGGCTAAGTCTGTATTTATCAACATCTCATTTTTCCACTACTTGCACACATCATTGTCATTTTTACCCGGCCTCCCGGGCCGAAGGGGTAATTTTCCATTATATTTAGGCCTTCTTTCTATTAACCAAACTATAATTTATGAGGAAGGCCTTCATCATGTTTCTCGCCCTGTTTTTTACAGGACTGACAGCTTTTGCACAGCAAAATATTAGCGGTAAAGTAGTGGACCCTAATGGTATTCCACTGGCTGGTGTGTCTGTCAAATCCAAAAAGACAGGTAAAGGAGTCGTTACCGCCGCCGATGGTAGTTTCCGGATTTCTGTTGCCGCTGATGATGAGCTGCTATTTTCTTATGTTGGATTTGTTGCACAAACGGTTAGAGCATCTGCTTCCAGCTTCAATATCACAATGGAAATAGCAATAGATGAATTGGGCCAGGTAGTATTAGTGGGTACCCGTGGTACGGGCCGTGCCAAACTGGAAACACCTGTGCCGGTAGATGTGATCCGCATCAACCAGGTAGGACAACCTACCGCCAAAATGGACCTGACCTCTGTACTGAATATTGCAGCCCCTTCTTTCAACTATAACAAACAAAGTGGCGCTGATGGTGCCGACCATATTGACCTTGGAACATTAAGGGGACTCGGGCCAGATCAAACACTTGTATTGATCAATGGAAAAAGAAGGCACCAGACTGCTTTTGTTGCCTTATTCGGAACAAGGGGCCGTGGTAATTCCGGTGCCGATCTGAATGCTTTTCCTGAATCGGGTGTTGACCGTATCGAAATATTGAGAGACGGCGCTTCTGCACAATATGGATCTGATGCAATGGCCGGTGTTATCAATATCATTCTGAAAAAAGATATTAACCAATGGAGCATTAATGCAGGCTGGGCCGGGCATTATGATAAAAAATTCAATGCCTACCAAACAAGGGCCGGTAATCAATACTATTATGATAATGCTATTGACGGAGGTACTTTTTCCTTTTCTGCCAATAATGGTTTTGCATTGGGAAAACATGGCGGGCTGATCAATTTTTCTTTGAACTACCTGACACATGGCAAAACTTACCGCCAGGTACCAGACACCAATGTGGCCACCAACCCCGAAGCATTGCCGCTGAACTCTGGTCGCCGGGCTTTTGGTGATGGCTCTATCTCCACCTATGGCGCCATGTTCAATATGGAATTACCAACTGATCCTGCCAGTAAAACTGTTTTCTATTCTTTTGGCGGTTACAACTATAAGTCATCTGATGCCTTTGCTTATACCCGTAACTACAGTGCCCGGCCTGACCGCTTTCCTATTGATGGTTCCGGCAACCTGATATTTGATGGCAACATCATGCGTACGTCTGTTGATGGTGAGATCTATTACAACCCGCATATTCAAACTCATATCAGTGATGCCTCCATAGCTGTTGGCATCCGGGGTGATGCAGGCAGTGGCTGGAACTGGGACCTGAGCAATACGCTTGGATATAATGATTTTCATTATTTCGGTGATAAGACATTTAATGCGTCAATCGTTGGTGCCGCCACTCCCACTCATTTTGATGATGGTGGTTTTAATTTTGTACAGAATACCGTGAATATCGATTTCAGCCGGTCATTCACAACAGTGGCACAGGGATTGAACCTGGGCCTGGGTGCGGAACTCCGTTATGAACGGTATAGTATTTACAAAGGCGAAGAAGCTTCTTACAAAGGATATCCAAATAGTACCGACCAGGCGCCGGGTTCACAAGGTTTTCCCGGATTTAGTCCTGCAGATGAAATAAAATCAAAAAGAGGTAACGTAGGTTTATATGCCGATGCGGAAATAAATATTAATAAGAAATGGCTGGTGGATTTTGCGGGCCGGCTGGAAAACTTTTCTGACTTTGGCGCTGTGCTTACCGGAAAATTTGCCACCCGCTATAAAGTTGCTGACAACTTTAATATCCGGGGTTCTTTCAGCACCGGTTTCCGGGCACCGTCTTTACAACAAACTAATTTCAGCAATACACTTACTTCTTTCAGCGGCGGCCAGCTGGTGCAATCAAGAATTGCCCGCAATGGCGATGATGTGACCAAAGCTGCCGGTATCCCTGATCTGAGAGAAGAAACCTCTGTAAGTGCAAGTCTTGGTTTTTCCTGGAAAGCCGCTAAAGGGTTAACGATTACGATAGATGGTTACCGGGTAACAGTTGATAACAGAATTGTATTATCCGGTTTATTCAGTGCGGATGACGCAAGTCTTCCGGTTGCATTTACCTCCAAACTTCAGGACCTGGGTGTGGCTACGGCACAGTTTTTCAGCAACTCCGTTAACACCACCAATAAGGGCCTCGATGTCGTGGTTGAATACAATAAGAAATGGGTAAATAAAAGTTTCAAAGCGTTGCTTACCGCCAACTTCCAGACGATGGAAGTGGATGAAATAAACATTCCTTCAGCACTGGATGACAGTTACCTGCACCGTAAAACATTTTTCAGCGACCGGGAAGAGGCTTTCCTGCTGGCTTCCGCTCCAAAAGCAAAAGCTGGTTTAAGCCTTGATTACAACATCAGGAAATTAGGCTTTGGCGTCCGCCTTACTTATTTTGGTAATATAAAAACAATGGGCTTTGGCTGGACAGGTCTTGCCAGCCAGGCAGGAACAGGCGGCCCCGGTGATCCTGCTATCTCCGGAAGCTTTACCGGTATTGATCCTTATGTGGATATAGACGGATTTGCGGATGGTGTAAACGTGGTGCCTGAAGTATTTAATTATACCGGTAAAGTGACCACCGACATTTATGCTTCGTACAAGTTCTCTAAAAAAATAAGTTTGTTTCTTGGTGCGGATAATTTACTGAATGTGCACCCGGAATATGCTGCTGTGAAGAATGCCCGTTATGAATCATTTGATAATGAGACCGGCGGCCCATGGGAATCGGTGCAAATGGGTTTTAACGGATTACGGTTGTTTGCAAAACTGGCTTTTAGTTTTTAAGTAGTTTTTCAAAATAAAAAAGGCTGCCCAAAACGGACAGCCTTTTTTATTTATTAGAAATACCATCAGGGAGTTTTCTTTTTAATGACCACATTCCAGTCGGGGCCACTGAATACTCTATGTGCTACCGAGAAGTTATCCATGTTCAATGCAAATGATACATTGAGTAAACTGTTCAGGTAACAAAGCGGCTTACCAGTTTCCACATCGGAGAAGGTGGCTGCATAAGGCATCGCCTCTTCATATATCTTTTTTTCTCCCTGCCATATCTCCACATTGACCAGGTCGCCAAATGTCAATCCCAGTTTTTTAAATGTGGCGGCATCAATATTCGTCCACACATTGCCATACTGAATATCCAGGATAGGAATATTGCCTTTAACCATATTATTTTCAAAAACTGGTTTTTGAAAATCAATCATGACTACAGAAGAAGGCAAAACGGGACCCACTTTACTCAACGTGATAACGCCTGCCGCCAGCCGGGCGCCTGTGTAAGCATATACATCCCGGCCATGAAATGTGTAAGAAGCTTCCGAATTTTTTCGCCGGTTCACCACTTCATCTATCTCATGTATGGCTGCAATGCCCAGGCTTTGGGCTATTAGTGTAAACTGACCGTTATCCGGGCCGACAAAATAATGCCCGCTTTTTGTTTTTAGTACTACTGATTTTCTTTCGGAGCCTACTCCGGGATCTACTACTGAAACAAAAACAGTTCCTGCCGGCCAATATCTTGCTGTTTGCTCCAGGCGGTAAGCTGCTTCCCATATATTGTAAGGTGGTATCTCATGCGTAAGATCATATAT